>CALGDB010000018.1 GCA_937884175.1 uncultured Flavobacteriales bacterium | reverse complement strand
TTTGCAAGGGCCATGGCATCTCGCCGGAACGGACGTTGTTTATCGACGATTCGAAGCAGCATGTCGAAGGCGCCACACAAGCTGGTTTGGAAGCGCATTGGCACCATCCTGTTGACCAAGACGTGGCGGTGCGGCTGGCGAAGCGCGGATTCGATATCCCGGAAACTGCGTACCGTAATCAGGCCTAATGCGTGGCGGCGGTCATTTGGTCGTGCACTTCCTTGAACCGGTCTTCTGAGCAGGGTTGGGCGCCTTGTTCGAGCAGCAAGAAAACCTCCCGACCTCGGGCTTCTTCGGCGTAGTTCTTTCCGCCTTTCGACCATTGAACGTACCCGTTTTGCTTCGAGCATTGGATCACGTGTGCGGTGGATTCCCCGAAGTGGAAGACCCACAGGCTGTCCGAATCAGGCCGGTGTTCGAGGCACGCGATGGCAGCCGTAGCACCGTCCCAGAACTTCTCACTGAATTCATCGAGGCAGGCCTCGACATCGAACGATCCTTCCCGGAGTTTTCGTTCCCAATCATCCGCGGCGATGCCTTCTGACGCGAGGAAATTGATAAATTCTGGGCGCACGGCCTCGAGCTCTTCAATGGTGAGCCTGCGGTAGCGTTGCACGGGTTCGCTTATTCGTTGATGCCTTCCAGCATCATGAGGAACGCATACTCCATGGCTGTCTCGCGCAAGCGCTTGAAACGACCGGAGGCACCGCCGTGTCCGGTTTCCATGTTGCAGTCCATGATAAGCAGGTTGTTGTCCTGCTTCACGTCGCGCAACTTGGCTACCCATTTTGCAGGTTCCCAGTACTGCACCTGGCTGTCCCAGTAGCCCGTGGTGACGAGCATGTGGGGGTAATCTTGGGCCATGACGTTGTCGTAGGGGCTGTAGGACATCATGTAATCAAAGCTGTCCTTGTTTTTGGGATTGCCCCACTCGTCAAATTCACCCGTGGTCAGTGGAATGGTCTCGTCCAACATCGTGTTGATGACATCGACAAATGGTACCGCGGCGATGACGCCGTTGAACAATTCAGGCGACATATTGATGACAGCACCCATCAGCAGACCACCGGCTGAGCCGCCCATGGCGTAGAGGTGATCAGGCGAGGTAAAGCCGAGTTCACATATGGCCTTGCCGCAGTCTACGAAGTCGGTGAACGTGTTCATCTTATTGAACATCTTGCCGTCCTCGTACCACGCGCGGCCCATTTCCTGTCCGCCGCGGATGTGTGCCATGGCGTAGACGAATCCGCGGTCAAGAAGGCTCAAGCGTGTGCTGGAGAACCCGGCATCCATACTGTAGCCGTAGCTGCCGTAGCCGTAGAGCAAGAAGGGATTGTTGCCGTTCTTCTCGATGCCCTTGCGGTAGACAATCGAGACAGGTACCATCGTACCGTCCCGAGCTTCCACCATGATGCGTTCGCTTTGGTAGTTG
The DNA here is from genome assembly GCA_937884175.1 of uncultured Flavobacteriales bacterium. Classification (GTDB taxonomy): domain Bacteria; phylum Bacteroidota; class Bacteroidia; order Flavobacteriales_D; family Sanyastnellaceae; genus UA16. The sequence continues at coordinate 1,733 of CALGDB010000018.1, read as the reverse complement.
GTTGGGTCAAATTCGCCGCCCAAGACCTCGGCTTGCTTCAGCGTTTCGGTGTCCTTGGTTGCCATGTCCGTTTCGAAGACGGTGCTCGGTGTGGTCATGCTGGTGTACCCGTAGCGCAGGCGTCGGGTATCGAAGTCGGGGTTGGCGCCGACATACGCGGAGTACGCCGGGTCGGGGAACTCGATGTAGTAATCCGCGGCGTCGTCCCAGCGCTTGACTCGGATTTGGTTTAATCCGTTGGAGCGCTCGGAAACCACGAGGTAATCCTTGAAGATATCAATGCCCTCGAGCAACACGTCATCCCGGTGCGGCAATACGTTCTCCCAGTTGTCGTAGGTCGTTGCGTTAACCGGAGTGCGGACCAGCTTGAAGTTCTTGGCATCGCGGTTGGTCGTGATGTAGAAGTGGTCGCCGTAGTGGCTGCATCCGTACTCCAGGTCGCGCTCGCGTGGTTGAATGATTTGCCACGCGCCCTCGGGGGTATTCGCATCGAGGAACCGCCACTCGCTGCTCACGGTGGAGTAGCTTCCAATCATGAGGTAGGCTTCGCTCTTGGTTTTGCCGACACCGCAAGAGAAGGTTTCATCGGCTTCTTCGTAGACCAGTTCGTCTGCGGCGGCATCGGTGCCCAAAACGTGCTTGTAGATGCGGTAAGAACGCAGAGTAACCGGGTCCTTTTTGGTGTAGAAAACCGTGAGGTTGTCGTTGGCCCACGTGGCGCCTCCGCTGATGTTGGGGATGCGATCGTCGAGGATTTCCCCGGTGGTCAAATCCTTGAACTGCAAGGTGTATTCTCGGCGGCTAACAGTATCCACGCTGAACGCAAGCAAGTTGTTGTTGGTGCTTACAGAGCGCCCACCAACAGCGAAGTAGCTGTACCCTTCCGCCATTTCATTGACGTTGAGCATGACTTCTTCTTCGGCATCGAGGCTGCCCTTCTTGCGGCAGTGGATCGGATATTCCTTGCCTTCCTCATAACGAGTATAGTAGTAGTATCCGTTGTCCCGCAACGGAACACTTTGGTCGTCTTGTTTGATGCGGTCAACGATTTCTTTAAAAAGGGATTCTTGAAATGACTCGGTTGGCCTCAATACTTCTGTTTTGTAGTCGTTCTCGGCGTTGAGGTAATCGACGACAGCGGTGGTTTGTGCATCCGGAGTCTCGGCTTCTTTTTGCGCGTCGCTGAGGCGCATCCAGAAGTAATCATCCTTGATCTCGAGGCCGTGGATTTCGGTGACGTGCTCTTGTTTCTTGGCTACCGGGGCAGCGGAAAACTGGGATTCATTGAATTCGGGTTGGGTCGAATCGTTCATGTTGGAATCAGAAGTTGAGCAGGAAAACAGGCCAAATGCAGCAATACCGGCAATGGCCAAAGATCGAAATGAAGTGTGCATAATTCTGCGGTTTGGGCCGCAAAGTTAATCCACTTCTCCCCTCGCGATACGCTCCTCCAAGGCTTTCAGATCTTCCGGGGTATCAACCGCGTGAGTGGGGTGTGTGGTGCGTCCGACGCTGATGCGCCAGCCATGCTCCAACCACCGGAGTTGCTCAAGGCGCTCGGCTTTTTCTAGGGCTGTGGGGTGCAGGTGAGTAAGGGCTTCAAGGGTGCCTCGGGCAAACGCATACAGCCCGACGTGTTCTAACCAAGGGCCTTCCTCGGAAGACAGGGGTAGGCGGCTGAAATACAGCGCGTGTCCGTTCAGATCGCACACCACCTTGACCCGGTTCGCATT
>CALGDB010000017.1 GCA_937884175.1 uncultured Flavobacteriales bacterium | reverse complement strand
TAATCCAATGACTGTTAAAATACCGTTAATTGGTAATAATTCATATCCAAAATTATAAAGGTTATATTTTGCATAATTCTCAGCACAATCCCACAAACTGGAAGAGCAATTGGTCATCAAGGCGTGGGCCGATGGCGACGTGGAAAAATTCGACTGAGTAAATCCAATTGGTTGTGCATTCGAAGTGACGCGTTGAACCGGTCCAACCCTTACCTTCGTTCCTGATATGTGCTTCGCCATGTGCCGATTGACTCCTTCCTTCTTTCTTCTTGTTTTGATGCTTACAGCGCGGCCGGCAGCCTTTGCTCAGCCAAATGTCGAAACCACACCCATCGACGCCATTGTGGCGGTAGTAGGTGATGGAATTGTGTTGGAAAGCGAGGTGGAGGCACAGGCTTTTGCCATGCGGGCGCAGATGGCCCAAAGCGGTCAGACCGGCGCGCTCACCAAGGTGCAGCGATGCAATTTGCTTGAAGAGTTGATCTTTCAAAAACTCTTGGTTCACCATGCCAAATTGGACAGTTTGGAAGTCACGGAAGCCGAAGTGATGGATGAAATCGACCGGCGCCTCGCCTACTACATCCAGATGTTTGGGAGCGTCGAGGCGTTTGAAGCCGAATACGGACAGAGCGTGAGCGAGTGGAAAGCAGAATTCCAAGAACCGGTAATGGAACAACTGCTCGCAGGCCGAATGCAAGCCCAAATCAATCAGCAAGTACGCGCCACGCCCGCTGAAGTGCAGCAGCTTTTCGCCGAGACACCGGCCGACACCCTCCCTCTTATCCCCGAGGCGGTGCGCTACCGCGAACTCGTCCTCCAGCCAGCCATCACCGAAGCCCAGAAGTCGGATGTCCGCAATTTCCTGGACTCGATCCGGACCAGCGTTTCGACCGGTGCCCTCAGCATGACCTTGGCCGCATCCCGCCACTCGGAAGACCCTGGCAGCAAGTACAAAGGCGGTTGCTACCCCAACATCAACCGCGGGCAATTTGTCCCTGAATTTGAAGCGGCGGCTTACGACACGCCTATCGGTGACCTATCCCCTGTTTTTGAGACCGATTTTGGCTACCACTTCTTGCGCGTCACGGACCGCCGCGGCCAAGTGTACAGCGCCTGCCACGTGCTGATATCACCGAAAGTGGACCCGCTGGCGTTGGCGGAAATGGGCAGCGAAATGGACAGCATCGCGCAGCGCTTGAATTCAGGTAGCTTGGGGTTTGAGGAGGCGGTGCTCGAATACTCCACCCGCGAGGAGACCAAAAACCAAGGCGGTCTCGTCGTCAACCCCCGCGACGGAGGAACGCTGTTCGGTTCTGACGAGATTGATCCGAACTTGTTTTTCCTCCTCAACGCCCTTCAACCCGGAGAATCCTCCGAACCCATCCAACTCACCGATGAGGACAGCCAAGGCTACTGGATTACGGTGCAGTTGGAAGAGCGCGTTGCGGCGCACCGAGCCAATCCCACGCAGGATTTTGGGTACTTCCAAGCCATAGTCGAAGACCGCTTGCGCCAAGAACAGACGACCGAATGGACGAATCGCGCCATTGACGACACCTACGTGCGCATCGACGCGCCATACGCCACCTGCGCATTCGACCAAGACTGGACGGCCGGATCTTCGACAGGTGCGGCCGAATGAAGATCAGTATCGTCACCGTTGCGCTCAATGCGGAGGCCACTATCGCGAAAGCGGTAGCTTCTGTTGTCAGTCAACGGCAAGACGGTTTCGAACTCGAGTACATCATCGTGGACGGCGCGTCCAGCGACGGCACCCTTGTAGCTCTGATGCCCCACTGCGACGGCATCGCCCACATCATCTCCGAACCCGATCGAGGGCTATACGACGCGATGAACAAAGGCATAGCCGTGGCGACCGGCGACTTCATCGGTATCCTTAATGCCGACGATGCTTTCGCACATCCCGGTGTGCTGGCGGCAGTGGCAGCGCGTTTGGAGGAGACCAGCGCAAAAGCGTTGTACGGCGACCTCGATTACGTGGCCGCGGACGGAACGGGTCGGGTAGTGCGCCGGTGGCGCAGTGGCGAGAAGGGGCCGCGAAGCTTTCTGCAGGGGTGGATGCCGCCGCATCCGACGCTCTTCCTAGCCCGGTCCATGTACGCCAAGCATGGCCTGTATACATTGGAATTGCGCTCCGCAGCCGATTACGAATTGATGCTGCGCATGCTGTACAAGCACAGAGTCAGCGCCACCTATTTACCCGACGTGTTAGTCAAAATGCGAACGGGCGGAGTTAGCAATGCTAGCTGGGTAAACCGCCTTCGTGCCAACCGTGAAGACCGACGCGCATGGCGCATGAACGGGCTGCGACCGATGCCATGGACGTTGATGATGAAGCCGCTACGGAAACTAGGGCAATGGATGGGGTAAGCGTCAAAATGCTTTCTGTGCTGCAGCATTGAAAAGTACCTGACACCTGCAAGGCCGGGTCAATTCGTGCGTTATCTTTGACCAGGCCTGCTACGCAAAGGATATCGTAGGCCATTGAGCACGACATTCAAGCGAAAAACATGTACGGATCGGACAAGGAGGCCCTGGAGGCATTGAACGGGAAACACCACGCATTGCTGGCGGAAATTGGTAAGGTAATCGTAGGGCAAGAGCACGTTATCAAGGAGGTGACCACAGCGATTTTTGCTGGCGGCCACGTGCTATTGGTCGGCGTGCCCGGCCTCGCCAAAACCCTCCTCGTCAACACCATCGCCCAAGCCCTCGGCCTAAGCTTCAACCGCATCCAGTTCACACCCGACTTGATGCCCTCCGACATCGTCGGTTCCGAAATCCTTGACGAGTCACGCCAATTCAAATTCATGAAGGGGCCGCTGTTTGCCAATATCGTCCTCGCCGACGAGATCAATCGGACGCCACCCAAAACGCAGTCCGCCCTACTGGAAGCGATGCAGGAACGCTCGGTCACGGTTGCCGGCCAACATTACTCACTCCCGTCGCCGTTTTTTGTGCTCGCCACGCAGAACCCAATTGAACAAGAAGGTACCTACCCTCTTCCCGAAGCCCAACTCGACCGCTTCATGTTCAACACCTGGGTCGACTACCCGACTTATGCCGAGGAGCTGAGCGTAGTGAAGGCTACCACCGCCGACGCCGTGGCCAACGTCAACGCCGTCATCACCGGCGATGAGATTGCGTACTTCCAGCAGCTCATCCGCCGCATGCCCATTGCCGACAACGTCCTTGAGTACGCCGTGGGCCTAGTGGGCAAGACACGCCCTGGCCATGAACGCGCCACCGCTGACGTCAATGCTCACCTCTCTTGGGGAGCTGGACCTCGAGCTTCTCAATACCTAGTCGTCGGCGCCAAAGTCAACGCCGCCCTCAATGGCAAATACAGCCCCGACATCGAGGACGTTCGCGCGGTAGCAACACCTATCCTGAGGCACCGCATCGTCCGGAACTACAAGGCCGAAGCTGAGGGACACACGGTCGAGAGCATCATCGAAGGGTTGCTCTAAAGGATACAAGCACCTTGTGCTCATTGCGTTCGGTTCCTAGCGCGTCACTTTCATCGCCTATTTTTGAGCAACGAGGACGCAACGAATGAACACAGCCACACGAGAACCAAAACTATCATCACCGGACCGATCCGAGGATGGGTTCAGTCCAGAAGGGAATGTGCTACAGCGGTTGGGGACGTTTTGCTTGATTGCGTTTCCATTTCTCGACCTCTTTCTGTTTCGGTATTCATTTCGGTTGTTTCCCGGCCCGCTTGGGTACGGTCCATTTTTGTGCATGTACGCCCTTCTGCCGTTTTGGGTGCTGCGGTTTCGATTTCCCTTCCGGGTAGCCCTGACGTTGGGGCTTGTGGGGTTGGTTGGCAGTTCGGGAGTGCTCGAAGGCATCGTCACCTCGGGGGAATTCACCAAGGTTTTTGGAAGTTTGGTGTTGCCATACCTCTATTACTGGTACCTCTGGCAATACCTCGGTGAAGACGTCATCCGAGGATTTCGGCTCTACCTTAAAGGTGCTTTGATCGTTTCGATGGTCGGCCTTTTGATCTTCCTCGACAGCCTTTTGCCGGTCGGGATTTACGCCGCGTTTAGTGCATTTCTTAAGATCAACCTCACCCCGGCGGTATTTGGCATCCGCATCGCCTCGACGCTAGGCGAGCCGACGTATTTCGCCAATTCCATCGCCCCCGCCGGGCTGTTTGCCTTGTGGCGGCTGTTCTTCCGGCAACCCGATTTTGACGCGTACCTGCAAGACCGGGGGTTGTGGTTAAAACGGTGGCAGGCCTTGGCGATATTGGTGGCCTTAATATTGACATACAGCACCATGGCATTGGTCGGACTCCTGGTTTCCTTTGCCCTAATTCTGCTGATCAAACGACAATTGCGT
>CALGDB010000016.1 GCA_937884175.1 uncultured Flavobacteriales bacterium | reverse complement strand
TTTACAAATTCTCCCAGCAGTTCAAGCTGCTCCTTTTTTCGCTGATTGATGGTTTCGGGCACCAAAGCGTAGTACCAGATTCCCAAGGAACATGACAGCACCAATCCATACAAAACGGTTGTTTTGGCTACATTTTTCCACCGCTGAATGAACGCGGGTTCACTTCGATGCACGTAGGACAGAAGCGCCGCGATTCCTGTGACGCATGCGAGGTTCCAAAAGATGCCTACTTGATTGGATTCCTCCCACGTCCACGTCCCCAAACCGTATAGCTTGATAGCAAACCACGCAGCAAGACCCGTTCCGAAAAGCAAGCGGATTTTAGCCATTCATGGAGGATAGGAACTCTTCGTTGCTTCGGGTTTGTTCCATGCGCTCCTTCATGAATTCCATGGCTTCGATGGGGTTCATGTCCGCCAGGTGCTTGCGTAAGATCCAAATGCGTTGCAAGGTCTCCTTATCCAACAAGAGGTCTTCGCGTCGGGTGCCGGACGTCAGAATGTCGATGGCCGGGTAGATGCGGCGGTTGGAGATGCGGCGATCCAACTGCAATTCCATGTTACCGGTGCCTTTGAATTCCTCGAAGATGACTTCGTCCATTTTCGAACCAGTCTCGGTCAGTGCCGTTGCGATAATGGAAAGCGAGCCACCGTTTTCGATGTTACGAGCGGCGCCAAAGAAGCGCTTGGGCTTCTGAAGGGCGTTGGCTTCAACACCACCGCTGAGGATTTTACCTGAGCTCGGCGAAACTGTGTTGTACGCGCGCGCCAAACGGGTGATGGAGTCTAAGAGAATGCAAACGTCGTGTCCGCATTCCACCATGCGTTTGGCTTTTTCCAAAACGAGGTTGGCGATGCGTACGTGCCGGTCAGCTGGTTCGTCAAATGTCGAAGCAATAACCTCAGCGTTCACGCTGCGCTTCATGTCGGTGACTTCTTCCGGGCGCTCATCGATGAGCAAAATCAAGAGGTATACCTCCGGGTGGTTCAAGGCGATCGCGTTGGCCACGTCCTTGAGCAAGGTGGTTTTACCGGTCTTCGGTTGCGAAACCAGCATGCCGCGCTGTCCCTTGCCTACAGGAGCAAACAGGTCCATTAAACGGGTGCTAATGTTGCCACCGCGTGTGCTCAAATTGAATCGCTCCTGCGGGAACAGGGGTGTCAAAAATTTGAATGGAATGCGGTCTCGAACCCATTCCGGTGAGCGGCCGTTGATGCTCATCACATCGATGAGCGGGTAGAATTTCTCCCCGATTCGCGGTGGTCGAACCTTGGCAATAACCGTGTCGCCAGTTTGCAGTGAAAACTGCTTGATCTGGCGAGAGGTTATGTAGACGTCATCCGGAGAATTCAGGTAGTTGTAATCCGCCGAGCGCAAGAATCCGTAGCCTTCTTGCTGGATTTCAAGCACGCCTTCCGCTGTGATGATGCCGTCGAAGTTGAATCCGTGTTCGTCCGGCTCGCTCAAAAACTTGTCGCGGTTGTTGCGGCGGTCGTTGCGGCGGTCGTTGTTGCG
>CALGDB010000015.1 GCA_937884175.1 uncultured Flavobacteriales bacterium | reverse complement strand
CTCGAGGGCCTCCTTGTTGGAGTACAGCGTGATGGCTTCGTCGGTGGATTCCTTGAGGTTACGGAAGCACACGATGTTACCCTGTGATTTCTTCTCGCCGAGGATGCGGTTGGTGCGGGAGAAGGCTTGGATGAGGCCGTGGTACCGGAGGTTCTTGTCCACGTACATCGTATTGATCTTCTTGGCATCAAAGCCAGTAAGGAACATGCTCACTACCAACAGGATGTCGACCCGGTCGCGGTCCAGGGCGCCGGACTTCTCGCGCTCCTTGATGCGCTTGCTCAGGTCTTTGAAGTAGTTCTCAAATCCCTTGTCCTTGGTGCTGAATGACGTGCCGTATTGCGCATTGTAGTCGGCCATCATCGCGTCGAGCTTGTCGCGCGAGTGGGAGGCTCCGTAAGCGGACGGTGCCTCGGCGGCCAAACCGAACATGGCGTCGTCCGAGGGGATGAGGTCGTTGGCTTCTGCATCTTCCTCGTTGGTGCGGAAGGTGAAGATGGGGGCGATGCTCAAGGTATGCTCGCCGGCTTCCTTCTTGCGCTTGAAAATCTCGTAATACGCGATGAGGTTGTCAATGCTGCTGACGGCAAAAATGGACGTGAAGTCGCGGTTGTACGTTTTGGCATCGTGGTGGTGGATGATGTAGTCCGCGATTTTTTCGAGGCGCTTCTCCGAGTTGAGGATTTCAGCGGTGTCGATGGCTTCGACGTCGATGTCGACGAAGGTGCGCGAGGTGTCTCGGTAGCGGCCGATGTACTCCACGCCGAAGGGTAGCACCTTCTGGTCGCGGATGGCGTCTGTAATGACGTACTTGTGGAGGCAGTCGCCAAAGAGGTCGCGCGTGGTGCGTTTGCCTAGGTCGTTTTTGGAGGCGTTTTCGGCGAAGATGGGCGTGCCGGTGAAGCCGAATAGCTGGTGGTTCGTGAAGAAGTTGACGATGCGCTCGTGCGTCTCCCCAAACTGGCTGCGGTGGCACTCATCGAAGATAAACACCATCTTCTTATCGCGCACGGGGTTCAGCTTTGCGGCGTATCCGGATTTCGAGACGGCGTTGTTGAGCTTCTGGACCGTCGTGACTATGAGCTTGGTCTCGTCGGTGAGTTGCGCGACGAGGGACTTGGTGTCGGTCGTGGCGCTCACGCTGCCAGGACGGAATTCGTTGTACTCCCGCATGGTTTGGTAGTCCAAATCCTTCCGGTCCACCACGAAGACCACCTTGAAGACTTCGGGCATGCGCGTGACAATCTGGCTCGCCTTGAATGAGGTGAGGGTCTTCCCGGAGCCCGTCGTGTGCCAGATGTAGCCGTTGCCGCTCCCGCGCTTGACTGTGTCGATGATGGCCTCAGCCGCATAGACTTGGTAGGGGCGCAGGACCATCAGTT
>CALGDB010000014.1 GCA_937884175.1 uncultured Flavobacteriales bacterium | reverse complement strand
CAAAGTTAATCGACCATCGACGATGCCCATGCGCGACTTGTTTTCCAGCCAATACGCCGCGCGTTCAATGGCGTCATCGCCTTGAGTCAGGAAGGTATAATACGCCTGCTCCCCAGCCACGTTGCGGACGACTTGAGCCGCCATGCGGTCGCTCAATTCACTGCGTTCGGCTTCGGTCCACTCGGCCGGTGGTGAGATGCCTTCTCCTTCTGCGTATTCGATGAGGAAGGTAAGCAAAGCGTCGGAATCCAACCCCTCGCCTGCAATTTGTGCCTGGCGTTCTGCTTCTGCTCGGTTGGCATCGACGTAGGCAAAAGCCGCGTCGCGGAGCGTCCCCGTCCAGCTCAAATCCGAGAGGTATCCGGACCAGCGAACCGTGTCCAGTGCGACAAATACATCCGGTGTAATGCCACCTGCCCCGTGCACGACTTTGCCCGCCGGCGTCTCGTAGGTCAGCGAGTCAATGGTGGCGATGCTGTCTTGGTGAAACAACTCGCCCCGTTCATACCGGGTGAAGTAATCATCGCCGTAGTCCACATCTTCACCGTATGGGCGTTGGATGGCACGGCCAGTGGGGGTGTAAAACCGCGCAACGGTCAACCGCAAAGCCCCGAGCGTGGCAATGGAAAACTCCTCTTGGACCAATCCCTTTCCGAACGTACGGCGACCGATGACCGGCCCCCGGTCGTGGTCTTGGATGGCGCCCGCAAAAATCTCGGAAGCCGACGCCGACGACTCGTCGACGAGTACGGCGACGTCCCAGTCTTTCCAACGGCCGTCCCTGCGTGCCTTGTACGTACGGCGCGGAACGTGCTCGCCTTCCGTGTAAACCACCAGGTCATCGGCTTCCAAAAATGATTCCACCATGGGTACGACAGCGTTCAAATACCCCCCGCCGTTTCCGCGCAGATCGACAATCACTTCGCTCAATCCTTGCTCGGCCAGGGTCTCCATCGCCAGCTCAAATTCTTCCGCGGTGTTCTGCGCAAAGCGAATGACCTTGATGTACCCGCGTTGGCCGTCCATATTGGCAGCACACACAACGCTGTGAATGGGAATGCGGTCCCGGCGCAGCAGCACGTGCTTGACCGTGTCCGCCCGGTCCAACCCGACGACCACCGTGGTGTTGCGCGGGCCCTTGAGCAATTCCATGACGCGTTGGTTGGTCAGGTCCGGACCGGATATGGCCACGGAGTCAACCGTCAGAATGCGGTCGCCAGCGCGAACCCCAGCCTTTTCCGAAGGTCCTCCGGGAATGGCGGCGACCACCATCAGCGTATCCTGCTGGATGATGAACTCAACGCCGATGCCCTCGAAGTTGCCCTCCATGGGTTCGGCAAGGGCCGCCAATTCTTCGGCACTGATGAACAAGCTGTGCGGATCCAATTTTTCCAATACGGCATCAAGGGCGACTTTCTCCAATTCCTCCCGCACAACAGGATCCACGTAGGTCTGTTCCACGCGGTCGAGCACGCCATTCAGCGCACTGCGGGGACCGACCATGTTCAAGCCATTCGAAGATCCGCCGCCGGTCTGAAGCCCGATGTACACCCCCAGGATTAAGATAACAGCATACGCCAGCGGCTGCCAAGACGGAGTTGGTGATTTCCCGTTTTCGTTCATCCCCCTATTAACTCCTCAACTTCCGCTGTTGTTCGAGGTGAACCAGCTCCACGCCTGCCTGCTTCAAGAATTCGAGCCCTTGGGGATCTTTGTACTCATCGCGATAAACCACACGGCTGATGCCGGCTTGGTGAATCAACTTCGCGCACTCGCGACACGGGGACATCGTGATGTACAGCGTGGCCCCCACCGCCGAGTTGTTGGAGCGCGCCAATTTGGTAATGGCATTGGCCTCCGCATGCAGAACATACCAATTCGTTTCCCCCTCCTCGTTCTCGCACACATTGGGAAAACCCGTCGGTGTGCCGTTGAATCCGTCTGCGATGATCATGCGGTCCTTGACGATTAAGGCACCGACTTGCTTGCGCACACAATGCGACAACTGCGCCCATTCGGCCGCCATGCGCATGTACGCTTGGTCGTAGCGCAGCTGCTTTACCGCTTTGGGAGTTTGCGTTAATTTCGGTTCCAAGTGCGTCGTGATTTACGCCCCTAAAGGTAGGGGTCTGTCCGTTGCGTTGTAGCTTGCTTGCTCGAAAGAATGCCAAATGCGGATTTACACGCGAACAGGGGATGACGGTTCCACATCGTTGTTTGGGGGCCAACGGTTGAGCAAGGACGACTTACGCATTGAGGCCTACGGCACACTGGATGAACTCAACGTGTGCATCGGAGCACTGGGCAGCTTTGCTGCTGTTGCGGAATCTGAAGACGCTGCATTTCTCCGGATCATCCAATCGGACGTCTTCTCATTGGGAAGCCACCTCGCCACCGTCGATCCCGAAATGGCCAAGCACCTGCCACCCGTTCCTGCCACCCGCGTCGACGAAATGGAGGCCTGGATCGACACCAAAAACAAAGCCCTGCCCCCACTGAGTCAGTTCATCCTTCCCGCGGGGCACCCTGCGGTGGTGGCTGCACACACTTGCCGCGTGGTCTGTAGGCGGGGTGAGCGCCGGGTCATAGCCCTTGGTCGAGAGGAAGCCATCCCCGACGGGTTGGTCGCCTACTTGAACCGCCTGAGCGACCTGTTTTTTGTGTGGAGTCGGCACTTGCACACCGCTACGGACACTCCGGAAATTCCATGGGAATCAGCGCCTTAACCGGGCAATAAGCGCCAAAAACAGCCGAAAAGGCGCCGTTTCTGAAGATTTTCTTGGATGTGATTGCGATTCTTCTATTTTTGCGCGCTGAAGACGCTTACCATGTATTGGACACTTGAATTGGCTTCCTACCTCGAAGACGCTCCTTGGCCCGCCAGCAAAGACGAGCTGATTGACTTCGCCATGCGCACCGGCGCACCGCTCGAAGTTGTCGAGAATTTGCAGCAATTGGAAGACGAGGGTGATGCATTCGAAACCATCGAGGACATCTGGCCCGATTACCCCAGCAAGGAAGACTTCTTTTTCAACGAAGACGAATATTAGCGACCCGACGCCAGGGCGCTCAGTCCTTCGCGCGTCAGCTTCCCATTGAGCCACTCCGGATCCAATCCGGCACCAAGCGATTTGTAAAACCCAATCGCCGGCTCGTTCCAATCCAACACTTGCCATTCCATCCGGCCGTAATCTGCCGCGGCACACGATTCAGCCACTGCCAGAAACAACGCCTTGCCGATGCCTTGGCCCCGGTGCGACTCCCGCACCACGAGGTCTTCCAAAAAGCCACACCGGCCCTTCCATGTGCTGTACTTCTCGTACCACAGCGCCATACCGACCACTGTGCCTTGCACCTCGGCCACAAAAAGCCGGTAAATGGCGTCAGTTCCAAAGCCATCTTCAATGAGCTGATCGACTGTCGTGGTCACCTGGTTTTCCGCCCGTTCATAAATCGCCAACTCGACGATGAGGCGGTGAATGGCAGCGGCGTCCTCTGGCCTCCCCTTGCGGATGGTAAATGCCGTTTGTGATTGGTCCATGCCCGAAAGTTAGCGCTGCTTTCTTTCTATTTTGCGGCATGCAATGGGATCAAATTGGGGCGGTAGATGCCGTGTTGGGTGTTTGGCTGGTGTGGGCGATGTTTAATGGTTATCGCAAAGGCCTAATCATCAAGGTCGCCTCCATCGCTGCGCTTGTATTTGGTATTTATGCCGGCTTTCACTTTTCCAGTTTCGCTGCCGAATGGCTGAATCAACAATTCGACTGGTCCACCCTGACGACGGAAGTGGGTGCCTTTAGCCTGACCTTCCTCGGGGTGGTACTGGGTGTGCATTTCATTGCGAAGTTCTTAGAAAAAATCGTTGACCTCACCGCGTTGAGCTTGCTGAATAAACTCGGTGGCCTGGCACTCGGACTGGTACAAACGCTGTTTTTCTTGAGCGCATTGACCTATGCTTTGGACGGGGTTTTCGGACCGCGCCAATGGCTGCCGGAAGCGCAGGTCGAACAATCGGTGCTGTACCCGTTTGTCGAGGACGCCATCGAATACGTGGTGCCGGACATGGAACGCACCACACCGTGGGAACAGCTGCGCGACCGCTTTGAAGACGGCATGGAGCGCATGGAAGAAGCGGCCATCGAGCGGGTCAGCGAACGCGATTAGCCCGTTAGCCCACGCCCATTTCTTGCTTGAGTTGAGCGATGCGGCTTTCCAATGCGCCCATGGCTTCGCTGTAGTCGCCGTTCGGCCAGTTGTCCACCGCCATGCGCACTGAGAAATAGAATTTGATTTTCGGCTCCGTTCCGCTGGGACGTGCCGTGACGAGGGTGTTCTGCTCCGTGACCAACTGCACGACGTTCGATGCCGGCAGGTCAAGCGTTCGGGTTGAACCGTCACGTACGTCCGTCGCACGCTGAGCCGCGTAATCCCGAACTTCAATGACGCGCTCTCCGGCCAATTCAGCCGGTGGTGACGTTCGGAATCCTTCCATTTGGGCCGCGATTTCCGCTTTGCCCGCGCGGCCTTGTTTCGTTTGCGACACCAGCGCCTCCTTGTACGCCCCGTGGGTGCGGTGAATGGCCTCGAGTCGACCGAGCAAATCCGACCCCTCGGTGTGCGCCACGTGCGCCAGTTCGCACAACACACATGCCGCCGCGACGGCGTCTTTGTCGCGAACCTCATCGCCAATCATGTAGCCATAGCTTTCCTCACCACCGGCGACGAATCGTCCTTTGCCTTCCTCCCGGCGAATGGCGTCCGCAATCCACTTGAATCCCGTCAAGGTCTCGTGCACATCGAGACCGGCGTGGCGTCCGATGTCCGCCATCAGATCCGAAGTGACAATGGTTTTGGCAACGAAATCGCCCGACGCGAGCAAGTCCTTTTGGACGCGCTGGGAAACCACGTAGTCCACGAGCAGCGCTCCGGTCTCGTTGCCGTTCAGGAGCCGCCACCCGCCTTCGGATTGCGCATCGGGCACGGCGATGCCCACCCGGTCCGAATCGGGATCGGTGCCTAGAACCAACTGCGCATTGACCGTTTTGGCCAATTCGATGGCCTCGGAAAGCGCCGCACCTTCTTCGGGGTTAGGACTGTGAACGGTCGGAAAGTTGCCATCGGGATGCCGCTGGCTTTCGACGATGTGCACATTGCGGAATCCGGCGGCATCGAGTGCGGGGATGACGGAGACCGATCCTGTGCCGTGCAATGGCGTGTACACGATGCTGAGGTCGCTGCCGTTTGCAATCAAATCCTCACTCAATCGCAAATCTAGGACCGTTTTCCAGTAAGCTTGGTCCGCTTGGTCATCCAGTAAGTGAATGCGGGCTTGCGATGCCGCATCCCGACCCCACTGAACTTCAGCAGGCCCTGACACCAACCGCACACGCTCTATGATACCTTTGTCATGCGGAGGCACGATTTGGCCGCCATCGCTCCAATAGACTTTGTACCCGTTATATTCCTTTGGGTTGTGGCTGGCGGTGACGACAATGCCCGCTGTGCAACCGAACTCTCGAACGGTGAATGAAAGCTGAGGCGTCGGACGCAATGCGGGAAACAAGTACACCTCAATGCCGTTGCCTGCCATGACTTCGGCTGCTACTCGAGCGAATGCCGGGCTGTTATTTCGGGAATCGTATGCAATGGCAATGGAAGCACCGTTTGGTCTGGCTTCGAGCATGTAGTTGGCTAGGCCCTGGGTCGCTTGGGCGACCGTGTAGGCATTCATCCGATTGGTGCCCACCCCCATCAGGCCCCTCAATCCGCCCGTACCAAACTCCAGGTCGGTGTAGAAGGCTTCCACCAGTGCTTCACCACCTTCTTCCAACAATATTCGCACCTCGCTCTGGGTGGCTTCGTCGTAGGGGGCTTGGGTCCAATTGCGCGCACGTTGTGAGGCAAAATCCATCAGTTCTTTTCCTTCCATGCTCATTCAAAAAGGCGTTTATCCACGTTCAATTTCTTGCCTGAAAGCCTCTTTCCAATGGACGTAGGGCAGTTGCAATGCTTCTGCAAATGCCTTTCCATCGAGGTAAGAGTAAGCGGGTCGTTCTGCAGGTGTTGGGTAATCTGCCGTTGTACACGGCGACAGCTCCACATCCATACCGTGTACTTCAAAAATGACCTGCGCAAATCCGTACCACGTGGTCGGACCCTTGAGGCCGTAGTGCCAAATTCCTGACGGGACCAGCTCCGGGTGGACCGCAAGCTTCAACAGTGCTTCAGCGAACGGCCGCGCAAAAGTGGGAGCGCCGTGTTGGTCATTCACCGCAAGCAAGGCTTTGCCCGATTGTCCTAGGCGCAGCATGGTTTGCATAAAATTCTGGCCGCGGGTGTCGCACAGCCAAGCGACCCGAACCACCCACCAACGGCACCCCTGCGCCGCTGCCAACGCCAACTCGCCGGCGCGTTTTGAATCAGCGTACACGCCCTTGGGATTGGGTCCATCAGACGGGACATACGGCCGGTTTTGCTTGCCATCAAAAACGTAATCGGTGCTGATGTGAATCAGGTCGATGCCGTGCTCAGCACAGGCTTCAGCCAACAGCCGCGGTCCCAATGCATTAATGGCATGAGCCAGTTCTGGTTCTTCTTCCGCGCGATCGACGGCCGTGTACGCTGCCGCGTTAATGACGACATCCGGGCGGTGTACTCTCAGCGCCTCCGCAATGGATTGAGGAGCGGTAATGTCCAGCTCATCCCTGTCAAAACCGACGATGCGGAGGTCGCTTTGGCCGGGGTTTTCCATCAACCGCGAGCCCAACTGGCCATTCGCCCCTGTCACCAAAACTGTTCGCATGGTCGAAATTTACGCAGGGATCATCATCCGGTAGTGCGCATAGCCTCCACGGGTTCCATTTCTGCTGCCCGGCGCGCAGGGGCCAACCCCGCGATTAAGCCCGAAGCCACTGCTACACTCAAAGCCATGATGATGCGGGAAGGCCGCACTTGCAGTAGGAATCCCACATCCACGGCATTCACCGCCAACACGATGGCCTCAATAGCAATCAAGGCAAACAGCGCACCGATGACACATAAGGCAACGGCTTCGAAAAGGAACTGTAGCATGATGAAGCTGGACTTCGCTCCAATGGCCTTCTGCACACCGATGATGCGGGTGCGTTCGCGGACGCTCACAAACATGATATTGGCAATGCTGAAGCAGCCCACTAAGATGGCGAAGATGCCAATGAACCAGCCACCGTTTTCTACTTGCTGAAAAATGGAATCCAAGATGGACGTGAGCATATCGATTTGGTTGATCGAGAAGTCGTCTTCCTCGCGCGGCCGCAATCGTCGCACCGAGCGGAATTGCTGCACAATCTCATCCGAGAGCGCTTCCGTGGTCACGCCCGCAATTGGCTTGACCATGATACTGGTGCCCATGCCGTAGTCCATGATGCGGTGCCCAAATTTGGCCGGCACCAGCGCTGCCCGATCAAACCCATCATTGATGGCCGAAGCACCTTGTTTGGCGAATACGCCGACCACCTCCAACCGCTGTCCCTTTGTTTCGATGACCTCCCCCACCGCATCGGCATCGCCCGTCAATTCCACAGCAACATCATACCCGATAATGGCAACGGCTCGCCCTGACGCGACCTCCATAGGCGAGAAATAACGGCCCGCTCCAATGTCCAGGGCAATCACATCATCATATCCCTGAGAAACCGCGACAATTCCGACCCCGTCTAGGCGGCTATTGCTCGACTCAACGGCGAGCATCGTCTTCGCTTGAAAGACCACCTCCTTGGCTTGGGTCAATCGCTCCTCCAAGAGCGCGGCATCATTCAGGCTCACTTCCCGGCGCTGCACGTATTTCCACCACGGGTAATCTTCGTCAAACGCCCACGGCCATTTCTGAATGAACAGCACCTCATCGTCGAGCATGTTGAACGTACTCTTCAGGCCGTCTTCCAGAGAATCCACCACCGCAAAAACAGCCGTTATCATGAAGATGCCCACCATGACCCCGAGCAGGGACAGGAAGGTCCGCAGGCGGTTGGTCACGATGGCAGACCAAGCGAAGGAGAAGCTTTCAAAAAGTAGGCGAAGCCAGAGCATGAAACAAAGCTAATTCCTACCCGCCAAGTCCGAGTATATGTCGGGGTTTAATTGTAGTTT
>CALGDB010000013.1 GCA_937884175.1 uncultured Flavobacteriales bacterium | reverse complement strand
TTTAAAGAAGACATAGCTAAATGCCGAACGTTTGTTTTCCTGAAGGAAGTGAAGGCACTGGCCCAATCAAACTTGATCAAAGGCGGCGATCTGAACAACGCAGTCGTACTGATTGAGCGTCCTTATGCGGAAACGGAGTTGCAGGAAATTGCAGATTTGCTGGGCAAACAAAGCCTGCATGCCCAAGCGGATGTACCAGGGGTATTGAATACCTCGCCTTTGCGCTACCAAAACGAACCCGCTCGACACAAGCTGTTGGACATCATGGGCGACTTGGCCCTCACTGGAAAGTTCATTCAAGCCCACATCCTGGCTGCCCGTCCAGGACACGCCGGCAACGTGTCTTTTGCCAAAATCTTGAAGAAAAAGATGAAAGAAGAACTCGGAAAACCCAACTTGGACACTAACCGTCCCTCCCTCTTCGACATCAACCAGATCGCAGGCATGCTGCCGCACCGGTACCCCTTCCTTCTGGTCGACAAAATTTTCGAAGTGGACGACACCAGTATTGTGGGGTGTAAAAACGTCACCGTTAACGAACCCTTTTTCCAAGGACACTTCCCGGACAACCCGGTAATGCCCGGTGTGTTGCAAGTGGAAGCGATGGCGCAAGTCGGTGGGATTTTTGCGCTGCAAACCGTTGACGAGCCTGAAAATTACACGACGTATTTCATGAAAATCGACAACGTCAAATTCAAGCAAAAAGTCATCCCCGGCGACACCATCGTGTTTCACCTCGAACTTATTTCACCCATTCGACGAGGGCTGGTAAACATGCGAGGACGGGGCTACGTTCAAGGCAACCTTGTGTCAGAGGCGGAAATGCTCGCACAGATCGTTCAAGACCGATGAGCACCCCTGCCGCACACATTTCTCCTCAGGCCTACGTCTCACCCAATGCCACCATCGGTGCCGGGACGGTGATTGAGCCGTTTGCCTTCATTGAGGGCAACGTAGTCATTGGCGCCAACTGTTGGATTGGCCCGCACGCGGTCATCCACAGCCACACCACACTAGGTGATGCGTGCAAGATATTTTCCGGTGCCGTCGTCGGCGCCGTGCCACAGGATTTGAAATTCGCGGGCGAAGCATCCACGGTCGAGATTGGGGATCGAACCGTCATTCGGGAGTGCGTCACCATCAACCGCGGTACCGAGGACCGCACGGTCACTAAGGTGGGTTCGGATTGCTTGTTGATGGCCTATTGCCACCTCGCACACGATGTGCTCATTGGCGACCACGTCATCATTGCCAACTCGAGTAACATCGCCGGGCACGTTACCATCGAAGATTGGGCCATCGTTGAGGGCATGGTGGGAGTGCAGCAATTTGTCACCATCGGCCAACACGCCTTTGTAGCGGGCGGCTCATTGGTCCGAAAGAACGTACCACCGTTCATTAAAGCAGCACGTGAACCCTTATCGTTTATCGGGGTCAACAGCATCGGATTACGGAGGCGTGGCTTCAATAACGATCAAGTCATCAATATCGAGGACATTTACCGCGCGCTGTACGTACAGAACACCAATCTGTCCCAGGCGTTGCGAGTGGCGGAAACCGAGTTGCCACAATCCAGCGAAAAGGATACCATCCTCGCTTTCATCCAAGCCTCCGACAAGGGCATTATCCGCGGGCCGATCTAATGGCTCGAACCGCGGACTCGGCTAACTTGGGGATTGCAGTTAACCTGCAAGGGGTCTCCCACACTTTCAAATCACGCCCGGTTTTTGAGCCCGTATCGGTGCAATTGCAGGCGGGTAGCGAATGCCTCATCAGCGGAACCAATGGAAGCGGCAAATCCACGTTGGGGCGAATCTTATCAGGGGAGTTAACACCAGCTACAGGAAGCGTGACCTGGTCCTGCGGAGCAGAACAACTGGAAGTCGAGGTTCTCTGCACACGCAGCCAACGCATAAGCCCAGCAACTGCATTGCACCCCCAGTTGACCATCGAAGAACTCATCGCATTTCAGGGCCAATTTCGCCCTTGGACTTCTCCGTCGGCAGCACAAGACCTCATCCAACGTGCAGGGCTTGAAAAGCAAATACATAAAGCCTACCGAGATCTGAGTTCGGGAATGCAACAGAGGGTGAAATTGGCGCTGGCCTTGGCGTCTCCAGCCGGATTGATCGTATTGGACGAACCATGTGCGAACCTCGATGCTACCGGTGTTGCCTGGTATCGGGAAACCGTTCAAGCAGTCCGAGGAAAAACGACCTTAATCGTCTGCTCAAACGACCGGTCAGCGGATTTCATTAATCCGGATTACACCCTTGATTTGAGTATCTAAAGCTCTATTATTCAGACCTTTAGCATTTAATCAGTCCGCTAATTGAAACCTTTTTTTCATTCATGACGTAAGAGGAATTCGAAACTCTACTCTCGAAATTCAAATACCTCTATATCATGAAACTTCAAAAGTTTTACACTCTTACAATTGCTGCTCTCTTGATCGGCACTGTTACTGCTCAAGCGCAGACTTCAAACTTCGCAACAACAGCGGGACCTTTTGACAACTTGAGTCACGACTGCCTCGTTAAAGAAGCACGTGGCAACCAGGTGCTCTTGTTGAACGAGGGTGACATTGTTACCCAGTCCTTCACCGCCTGCGAAAACGGCATGGTCGAGAAGGTGTACGTCAGCATCAAGCAGTCAAGCAATCTAGGTAAGATCAGCGCCGTTATTCAGGATTCTCGCGGCCAGGAAATTGCCGGGGTTAAGAATAAGGTGACCGCTGGATTCGACGGCGTTCTCGACATCAAGCTTCCTGCTGATGTGAAAGCTGGATCAGTTTACAGTTTAAAACTCCGAGCGTTGGGAACGAACATCGTTCTCGAGGGTCAATACGGACAAGCGTCTGAAAATGACTTGCACTTGAACGGTTGGAAGCTCGACGGCAACATCACCACCGCTATCGGTATGCGCCGTGTGATCGAACGTCCTGACTCTTACGGTGATAACATCATAGAGGATCGTGCAACTGAATTCCACAGCAACTTTACCGTGTACCCGAATCCGTTTGTCGATCAGGTAACGATTACCTTCAAGCGTGAGTTCAAGGGTGAGACAATTGTCATGTTGACTGATTTGTCTGGCAATGTGCTCCACCGCGAGGTTCGTGAGAACCCGGTGCAGGGCCAAAATGTCAACCTCAACCCAGCCTACAACTTGCGCCCCGGTGCATACGCTCTTCGCATCATCAACGACAACCGAGTATATAACCAAACGTTGATGAAGTACTGATCAATTACATTGTTCTGTGTTCAAAAAGGGCCGCCTTCGGGCGGTCTTTTTCATGCCCAGGATTTTGCCTCAACCGCACCGGATGGGGTCAAGCAAATCAAAAACGGTCTTCACCGGTGCGAACAAGGTTCCGCGAAGTCCCTATTTTTACATCACATGAAAAAGCGTGTAATCGTAACGGGAGGCGCTGGATACATCGGCTCACACACAGTGATTGAATTGGTCAATGCCGGGTGCACCCCGATCGTAATGGATAATTTCTCCAACTCCACGAAAGAAGTCCTCGTTGGATTGCACGGCATTTTGGGATTTGAGCCCGAGGTGGAGGAGGTGGATTGTGCCGACCGGTCCGCATTGCTTGCGGCGTTTGAACGCATTGCAGAAGATGGTTCCATTGACGGAATCATCCATTTTGCAGCATTCAAAGCCGTTGGAGAGAGTACGCAACTGCCCCTAAAGTACTACGCGAACAACATCGCCAGCACCGTCAACATTCTCGAAGCAGCCCAACAGCACGGCACGACCGAAGTAGTCTTTTCGAGCAGTTGCACGGTGTACGGCCAGCCAGAGGCCATTCCTGTGGACGAAAGTGCACCCATGCCAAGCGCCGAATCACCTTACGGTTACACCAAGCAAGCGTGCGAACGTATAATCACCGATTTTGCAGCGAGCGGTTATCCGCTCAAAGCGGCGCTGTTGCGCTATTTCAACCCCATCGGGGCGCACTCCTCTAGCCTCATCGGCGAACTTCCGCTGAATCATCCCAACAACCTTGTACCCTACCTCACCCAAGCCGTTGCCATGCTGAGGGACCCATTAACGGTTTTCGGAGATGATTACCCCACGCCGGACGGCACTTGCATCCGGGACTACATCCACGTGATGGACTTGGCCAAAGCGCATGTCGCAGCACTGGACTGGTTGGGCAAGCAATCAACTGCCTGTGAAGCTTTCAACCTCGGAACAGGAGAAGGCAACAGCGTACTCGAGGTCATTCAGGCGTTTGAGCGCGCAACGGGCGTGACGGTGCCCCATAGGATAGGCCCGCGTAGAGCCGGCGACGTCACGGCCATTTTTGCCGATGCAAGCAAGGCCCGTCGCGAACTTGGCTGGTCGTGTAATTTCAGTTTGGAAGAAGCGCTGCGCGACGCGTGGAATTGGCAACAAGCGCTGGGCGCGTAGGCCCCTTCCTAGTCATCCCCCGAGGCCCAACACCACAACGCAAAAACTCACGGTAAATCCGATCAAGTACCCGGAGTACACTTCGATATGCCGATGCACGCCCATGTAAATCCGGGCAAACCCAACCCATCCCGCGATGAACACCATGACGCCGTTCAACGTCCACGCGGGCGCCATCTGCATCGCCTGGACCGCCATGACGGTGCCAAGCACCCCACCTTGAGCGAGCATGTGCATACTGATCTTAAACCATCGGGTGATGAGGAGTGCGAGGCCAATCGAGGCCATGAGCCCCATCCACATGTCAAGGTACACCAACGGGATGTACAGCGCTGGACTCAGCACAAGCAGCGCATACGTCATGATGAAGTAGGCGAGCACAATGATGAACGGCAGCGCACGCTCTTTTCGATTTCGGATGTCCAAGTCACTCAAATACCCCCTTCGGTACAGCACCCAAATCGACACGGCCGGAGCCAACGTATTCACGAGCACGACAACCCCCATGTACATGAACACTTCAGGCAGGGCCTGCAGGTAGGGATCCAAAGCAAACACCATGACCAAGGTGGCCAATGGCATCAATAACGGATGGAACACCCCGGAAATCCACTTGGCCCACATCAACTGAGTTCTTTGCGCAAGCGCGCCACGGGAATACCGAGTTGCTCGCGGTATTTCGCCACCGTGCGTCGGGCGATGTTGTAGCCTTTTGCATTCAAGACCTGCCCGAGCTTCTCGTCACTCAGGGGCTTGCGCTTGTCTTCCCCTTCGATGGCTTCTTGGAGGATTTTCTTGACCTCGCGGGAGCTCACTTCTTCGCCCGTTTCGGTTGTCAGGCTCTCACTAAAAAAGGACTTCAGCAAGAAGGTGCCGTACGGGGTCTGCACGTATTTGCTGTTGGCCACACGGGAAACCGTACTGATGTCCATTTGAACCACGTCTGCGATGTCCTTGAGGATCATGGGACGCAAATCCGTCTCGTCTCCAGAAAGGAAGTAGTCATGCTGGTGGTCCATAATGGCCTGCATCGTGAGGGTCAGCGTCAACTGCCGTTGGCGGATGGCATCCACAAACCACTTGGCCGAATCGATTTTTTGCTTCACAAACGTGAGGGCATCCTTCTGCTGGCTATTGGTTTTTGCCCCACTCGCGTACGTTTCCATCATCTCCTTGTACATCGGGCTGATCCGCAGCTCGGGTGCATTACGTTGATTCAATTGCAAGCGCAATTCGTTGTCTTCGACGGATAACAGAAAGTCGGGTACCACCTGAATGGCGGTGCCTCGAGAAGACTCCGCACCGGAGTTGCCAGGTTTGGGATTCAGCTGTGTGATCTCGGTGAGCGCGTCTTTCAAAGCTTCCTCATCGATGTCGAGTTTTTTCTGGATACGCTCAAAATGCTTTTTGGAAAACGATTCAAAATGAAACTCGAGAATTTCTAGGGCGATGCGTTGCGAGATGCGCCGGGACAATTTGGCGGTCGACCGGTCCTCGGAATCGAATTTGCGCTGTAACTGCAGTTGCAAACACTCTTTCAAATCCCGCGCGCCAACGCCCGCCGGATCCAACGTTTGCACCACACACAGGGCTTCTTCAAGCGCTGTCCGTTCCACCACCTTGCCTTCGGTGAACGCGAGGTCATTCACGATGCTCTCAAGGTCGCGACGCAGATACCCAGCCTCATCCAGGTTGCCAATGATGTGGTCAGCCAATTCCCTAGCTTCCTCTGGGACATCGAGCAAACCGAGCTGCGCATGAAGCCGTTCAAAGAAGGTCGTTCCGCCAGAAAACGGAATGGTCTTGTCCTCGACGTCCGCCCCTTGGTTTCGGGCACCCAACCGGTAATCCGGCGTCTCGTCATCGAGGTAATCGTCAAAATCGAAATCGTCGAGGGCTTCGCTCTGCTCCTCTGTCGGCGCCAAATCATCCTCGTCCCAGTCGTTTTCCGCACCTTCTTCCAACGCCGGATTCGACTCTAACTCCTCCTTGATGCGCACTTCCAACTCGGTCGTCGGTAACTGCAACAGTTTCATCAACTGAATCTGCTGCGGCGAGAGCTTTTGGAGCAGTTTCTGTTGAAGGCTTTGCTTGAGCATGAAGGCGGGTTTAAAATTCTGCGTTTTGTGGGGTGCGCGGGAATGGAATCACATCACGGATGTTGGTCATCCCCGTCACGTACATCACCAACCTTTCAAAACCCATGCCAAAACCGCTGTGCACGGCCGAACCGAAACGGCGGGTATCGAGGTACCACCACACATGGTCCTCGGGAATGTTGAATTCCGCGCACTTGGCCTGCAAACGGTCAAGTCGCTCTTCCCGCTGGCTGCCGCCGATAATTTCGCCGATTCCCGGAACCAGCACATCCATGGCAGCGACAGTCTTACCGTCATCGTTTTGGCGCATGTAGAAGGCCTTGATGGAAGCGGGGTAATCGGTGATGATGACAGGACCGTTGAAGTGCTTTTCCACCAACCATCGCTCGTGCTCACTTTGGAGGTCTACCCCCCATTCCACTGGGTATTTGAACTTTTTCTTTTTATACGGCTTGGAACACTGAAGCAGGTCAATGGCCTCGGTGTAGGTGACGTGCTGGAATGGGGTGTCCACGACTGCCTGCAATCGAGCGCGCAGCGGCGCATCGTGGCGTTGGTCCTGCGGCAGCTGTTTCTCAGCTTGAATCTCTCGGTTCTCGAGGAATTCGAGATCTTCGTCGCAGCTGGCCAAGACATAACGGAGGATGGATTTGAGGCAATCCTCGGCCAACTTCATGTTGCTCGCCAGGTCGGCGAAAGCCACCTCCGGCTCAATCATCCAAAACTCCGCCAAGTGGCGGGACGTGTTCGAATTCTCCGCGCGAAAGGTAGGACCGAAGGTGTAGACTTGCCCCAACGCCATGGCGCCCAACTCCGCTTCCAACTGGCCGCTCACGGTCAAGTTTGCAGTCTTCCCGAAGAAATCTTCAGCAAAATCGATGCTGCCGTCCTCCGCCTTGGGCACATTGTTCAGGTCCAGTGTGGTCACCTGGAACATCTCGCCTGCCCCTTCAGCATCGCTACCGGTGATGATGGGCGTGTGTATTTGAAAGAACCCTTCATCCGTGAAGAATTTGTGCACGGCGAAATTCAGCGCATGACGAACGCGAAATACCGCGCCGAATGTGCTGGTTCGGAAGCGCAGGTGGGCCTTCTCACGGAGAAACTCCATGGTGTGGCGTTTCATCTGAATGGGGAATAATTCGGGATCGGCATCGCCGAGGATCTCTAAATCCGTCACCTTCAATTCGGTCACTTGACCGCGTCCTTGGGAGGCTTCAATGACCCCCTTGGCAGCGATTGCAGCGCCGGTTGTGATTCGCTTTTTGACTGCATCATCGGTCGCTTCTCGGTCGATGACTAACTGCAAACTGCTAAGGCAAGAGCCGTCATTCAATGCAATGAATTGGTCGTTGCGAAATGTCCGCACCCAACCCTGCACCAAAACTTTCCGTCCTACCTGCGCTTCATCGCGCAAATTCACAATGCGTTCCCGTTGCATAATCCTCGAAATTGTTCGCGTAATTAAGATACAAAGAAACGGCACGAACTGCAGCATTCAGCCATTTCCAAACTCCACTTTTCCATCGCGCAGGCGGACGATGCGGTGGGCGCACATGGCGACGTCTTCTTCGTGTGTCACCAAGATGACCGTATTTCCGGCGGCTTGGATTTCACCGAAGAGGTTCATGATTTCCATCGATGTGGCGGTGTCCAAATTTCCCGTGGGCTCATCGGCCAAAATGATTGACGGCCGGTTCACCAACGCACGCGCCACGGCCACCCGTTGCCGCTGCCCCCCACTCAGTTCGTTGGGTCTGTGCACCATGCGGTCCTGTAATCCCACCATCTCCAACACCTCTTCAGCCCGCTCTAGGCGCTCACGCTTCGACAATCCGGCATAGATCAGCGGCAGCGCAACATTCTCCAAGGCGCTATAACGCGGCAACAAGTTGAAACTCTGGAAGACGAATCCGATTTCGCGGTTGCGGATATCCGCCAAGGCATCTTCATCGAGGTTGGCGACGTTTTGACCGTTGAGGTGATAGGAGCCGGCGGTCGGTGAATCGAGGCATCCCAAGACGTTCATGAGGGTAGATTTTCCGCTTCCAGAGGGGCCCATCAGCGCGACATACTCATTTACATCGATGCCAAGGTCAAGGCCGTCTAGGGCGTGAACCTGTTGAGTACCGATGTTGTACGTTTTGCGCAATCCTTTAATGGAAATGAGCGTTTTCACCTAGGCAAAGTTACAGCGCGAAATGCAACGCCTCATGTTAGATAAATCCATTTCAAGCGCGTAACTGCTAACTATAGCGCCGTATGTTTACTCAAGTCAAGCATCCGATTACCATGAAGCAGCA
>CALGDB010000012.1 GCA_937884175.1 uncultured Flavobacteriales bacterium | reverse complement strand
GTGGCACAGGCAGCGTGCTGATGACGCTCAACGGCAGCGAAGAATTTAATTTTGCAGCGCTCTGCGCAGGTCCATATACCGCCACCGTGGTGGATGTCAATGGGTGCACGGATTCGACCCTTTTCGAAATTATGGAGGCAGATCCCATCGAGGTGCTGATCGATGTGACAGATGTGACCTGCACCGGAATGAACGACGGGGAGGTGAACATTTTCCCGATTGGTGGAACCGGTGATATCACATGGGAGGTCCTCGAAGAAGGCCTTGACCTCTTGAATCTTTATGAAGGGGTGTACACCATTACGGCGATTGACTCAATTGGCTGCGTCGAGGACACGGCGTTCACTATTGCGGCCGAGGTGGATACGGACATGCTCATCAATATGCTCAGCTCACCGGTCACCTGCTGGAATGAGCAAGACGGCACTGCGACAGCGTCAGTTGTTGGCGGATTCCAGCCCATCGAGTACCTGTGGAGCGACGAAGATGCCCAGACTACGGCCACGGCGACAGGCCTGTACGAAGACACCTACTCCGTCTCCGTCACCGATAGCTTGGGATGCACACTGACTCGCGTGGTGACGGTGGAACCGACCATTGGCTGTTTCTTCATCGCCGAAGCCATTACGCCGAATGGCGATGGGTACAACGACGAATGGATCGTAGGTGGATTGGAGTACTTCCCTGCCGCAGAGGTGAGGGTCTTCAACCGCTGGGGCCAACAGGTATTCTACTCTCAGGGGTACCAAGAACGCTGGGACGGTCGATACAACAACGCGCCATTGCCTATGGCCGACTACTATTTCGTCATTGAATTTGCCGGTGACAAGGATCCAATCACAGGAACTGTAACCTTGAAATACTAAAGCCCCCATGAAGCATTTCATTCTCCCCCTGTTTTTTGTGGCCTTGGGCCTTGCTTTGGTGGCTCCTGAGGCGGAAGCACAGCAGTTGTTTCGCCGGTCGCAGTTCATGACCAATCCGTTTCTCAGCAACCCGGCCATCGCCGGCACGTTGCCCGAGACACCCATTACCATGCAGTACCGCAACCAGTGGACTGGGTTCGATGGAGCTCCGGAAACAATGACGCTGAGTGGCCACACAGCCCTGCCCAATCGAATCGGCGTAGGCGGCATCGTCTACTCAGATGATACGGGCGGCGCAATCAAGCGGACTGGCATTGAATTGGGTGGGTCGTACACGATTGATCTAAATAACTACGATGCGGTGTCATTCGGCTTGAGCTTGATGGCCAACCAATGGTCTTTCGACAATGACCTTGACGTTTGGGACGTGGAAGATCCCGCTTTAAGCTATGGAATGGAGCAATCGGTTTCCGTCGACGCGCATTTTGGTTTGATGGTCTTCAGTGAAGCGTATGCGTTTGGATTTGCGATTCCGCACTTGATTCAATCGTCAACGGGACTCGAAAACTCACCCATCCAAGGGGGGCTGGACAACAAGCACGTCCGCCATTTCCGCTTCATGGGTCATTATAAGTACCAGGTCTCCAATGAATTCACCCTCGAACCTTCAGCGTTGGTGCGCGTCACGGAACGTACGCCAGCGCAACTCGATGTATACCTACGAGGGTGGTACGCCGACATGGCATGGGTCAGCGTAGGTTTCCGCACGAATGATGCGGTTGTGATGGGTGTGGGAGGACAATACGGTTCTTTTGGTTTGTCTTACGTGTATGACATCACCAGCACGGCTGCGAGCTACCTCAGCCCGCACTCCCACGAAATTTGCTTAACCTACTTCGTTCCGCGTTCTACGGGATTCCGTTCGAATTCGATGAATTCTCGTCGTATATTAGAACGTAAACGAATTGTGAAATAAGGATCAATCCCAACGACAGACGTATGAAACAAATGAAGTTGAGCGCTTTGGCGATGATGTTGGCCCCCGCCTTGGTTTGGGGTCAGTTTTCCCACATCGAAGTGGATGAGGTGGACAATGGAGGAGCTGTCCGTGGAAAAACGTATCGTGTATATGCGGTCATGGAAAGCGAAGGCGATGTGATCGACGCCATTTTTGGAGAGGCCGGTAAGCCGTTGGAAATTTCATGTGAAAGTGGATTTTACCAGCATCCAAAGGGCGGCGGCATGGCCGCGGAAGTGCAGCGTTACGATGTTGAAAACGATGCGACCCTTGCGTACGACTCGTGGGTGACCATCGGCTTGGCGGACAATTACATGAACTCACTGACGGCATTTCCACCAGAGACGACGTTTTTTGACGCGTTTGAGAATGGAGGGACGTTGACTACGGACAATGGTGCGTGGTTTGTTTTGCCGGATAAGCGCCAAGCCTTCGCTCCAGCAGACAAGCGCATTCTGATTGCCCAGTTCACCACCACAGGCACCGTCAACGGCCTCATCAACATCCACGGCCGCACCAAGGCTATTTTCGATGCTGAGGGTAACGTGGAGAGTGGTGCAAGATTGATTCAGGCCGAAGGTATTACCTTCACCTGCGGACGTTAATCCTCGACTTTAGGAATTTCAAGAATGACCTGCGCGGAATCGCGCGTGACGAACCTAAGCGACGCACTGTTGATGCAGTAGCGTAGCCCAGTCGGCTCAGGACCGTCGCTAAAGACGTGTCCTAAATGCCCATCACAGGCGCTGCACAGGAGCTCGCTACGCGGGTACCCCAATTTG
>CALGDB010000011.1 GCA_937884175.1 uncultured Flavobacteriales bacterium | reverse complement strand
TGGTTATCACGATCAGCTGATACCCTGACCAACGCTTCTTGTTCGGCCACCGGAATGGGCCACGGTGCAGCGGGTTCGTATTGCACAAAATCCACGACCATGCCAGCGCTGTTGTGCAGCAAGATGCGTTCGCCTTCGTTGGCGAGTTGACCACTCTGCCACTGCACTACCGCGTCGGGGACATTGTTGAAGAATGAGGCATCGCGGACCACCCACGCCTGCTCCCCAGGTCCGAGGACCAACGGGAACGACTGCGTCCAGGTCACCGCATCGCTCAGGCTGTATCCGAGCATATCGATGGGTGCATCGCTGTCGTTGCGAAGTAGGAGCCATTCGCGGTTGGGGTCGGCGATGCCGGCGTACCCAAATTCCACGATGGCGAGGTCCCGCGGCACATCCGACCACAAGGTCGAAGCACCGTAATCCGTACCTCCCAATGCTCCAGCCGCCGCGGGCGAACCTTCCTGCAGCGTGAAGTCGTAGCCGTCCGGGTCTACGAAGAGCGGATTGGCTTCCAACACCGACTCGTACGCCAGGGTGTCCGAATCGTACAACGCATAGGCGACCAATACCGTCGAAAGCGAGTCCACAAAGACCGGCGAATGGCTGGTGTTGGAAAAAATACTGTTGGTGACAACGGCATCGCCGCCACCCATCCCGGGATTTTTCTCGTACACACTTACGCCGTATTGGTTGGCGTAGAAAGTCGTGTGGTCAATCTCTGCGCCCCCCTGGTCCTTGACCGCAACACCCAACGCGCAGTGCCCGATGGTCATGTCTTGGATGACAGCAGTCGAGGCTTGGCCGATGCTGATGCCCTTATCCGTGCAGTGGTGAATCAAGCACGATTCGATGAGGGTGTTGAACGAGCCCTCGCCCAAGTCGATGCCGTCGCTGTTGAATCCGTAAAACGAGTTAATGACCGAATTGCGCACCACTCCGTCATCAACCACGTCATAATCGATGGCGTCGGTGTCAGGTTGGTCGTTGCCAATGAAAGTGCAACCGTCGATGAGACCGGAGCCGTGGCGCACGTTGATCAGGTCGCCCGTGATGTCGGAATGCAGGGTGCTGTTCGTAAGGGCGATTTGGCTGTGCTCGGCGTAAACGGGGTTGCTGTGGTTGGTCAGCAGTTCCATGTAATCGAGCGCTACATCGGAAAACCACGCCACCACGGCCGCCCGGTCGTGCACCGGATGGTCGCCGTCGGAGGCATTCTCCACCACGGCGTGGCGGATGACGTTGGGCGCAGTGCACGCGTCAAATTGGATATTGCCCCACGGTGCGTCGTACGCCGGATTGAGGCGGAAGGCCAGCGGTGCTTCGGGCGTTCCTTCAGCAACGAGCGCCCCTTGCACCAGCAACTGCGCGTCCGTGGGAAACCAGATTTCTACACCGGGCTCCACGGTAAGCGTCACGTCAGGCAGCACGGTGCTGGTGCCGGTCGCTAGGTACGGTGAACAGTCAGCGGTGAGCACGAGGTCCTCTCCGATGGTTTCGGGTAATATGCATTCGCCGGTCGGTTGGTAGCGCGCCACGTACCCGTCGTTACCGGTGAGCATTACGGGCAGTGGGTTTTCAACGGAGAAGATCTGCTCGAGTGGAGCAAACGCGGAAAGCGTCAGGTCAAAGCTGATGTCCGAGCTGGTCAGGGAGTACTGGTGGATTTCGACGGCCAGCACATTGGTGCCGGGCTGCAGGTCGATGGCGACCGTGTATTCGTTCCAATTGCTCTCGGCATCTCCAAGAGCAAGTTCTGTCGAAAAGGTATCGAACGCGATGTCGCCGTCGGGCATATTGCTACGGAGCACCTCTTCACCATTAAGATAAACGACGGCCCCGTCGTCGCGACGCAGCTGGAAGAAGCCGATGGTCGACGTGGCCTCGCTTTCGCTGACGTAGAAGGCGTGCCGGAAATAAGTCGTCGTGTGCTTATTGTCCGGATCGCCGCCGTAAGAGACAACGGTCATTTCATCGCCGTCGCCATAGCCCAATTCGGCACCGCCCTCTGCCCATGCCGAGTCCTCATAGTCCGACATGCGCCAGGCCGTCCCGAGGTCTACACCAGAATCGTCGTATTTCCAGCTCGACCCTTCTTGGACCCACTCCACGGTGGCCATCTGGGACCAACCGATAAATTCATGGCCGGGCTTGGCCTCTGCGGTCAGCGCAAAGGGCATGTCTGGGAAGTATGGACCGGTCCACGGGGCGCCGGGGATGAGGAAGTCGTTCAACCGCACCCGACCCGCCTCAAGGGGCAGGTTACTGGTGTGGAGTTGCACGGCCGGATCGAGATCGAATTCCGAGGCGAGGTCATCGAGCATGAACGGCGAGCGTTCACTTGCAAAGGTGCGTAAGTCTTCGATCTCCGCCTCCCAAAATTCCACGGTCTCAATGCCGTCGCCATATGAGGATGTGGTACCCGTCCACCGCTCCACGTGCTGCGGCACTTCCGGCGCGATGTAGTCTGCCCATTCATCGATGACGGAAGTGACCCGCTCCGGGTGAAACGTCGTGTGCAAATGGTCGGTGAAGCGCTGGGCAAACTGCTTGGCGTAGGCTGTGTTTTCCAGCGCGTGCCGGATCCACGTGCGGGCATAGTCGTAGTTGTCGTTATCGAATTGAGTGAAGTCGGCGATGTCGTCGTTGGTGGAACCACTGAAACCACGGTCGAGGTCGGTGAAGACGAAACGCCATTGGCCGCCCGTTTGGGGTTTCCACAAGACGACGTTGTGGCCCCAGCTGCTGTTGCTCGCCCAGATTTCTGTCGACCAATAGTCTGCAAATCCCTGCATGTCCACCTCAGCCGCTACGGCATCGAAATTAGCCTGCACACCCAAGTACTCGCTGAACAGGCCGTCCATGACCCAATACGCTGAGTCGTTGCCCTCCTCCACGATGCCGTCATCGGTGATGAGGTCGAACGTACCCCCGGCGACGCCGTGGTTCTCTTCCACGAATTCCTCATCCACCCGCGAGCGGATGTTGTGAATGCCCATGTACTCGCCATTGACGAAAACGATACTCGGCCGGAACCCCTGGTGGTCGATGTGGACGTTGTCTTGCGGCAGGTGCTGGCTCAAGCCGTCGCGCATCAGGGGGTGGGCCCAATCGGAGCCGCTGGCGCGCAGCACGAAGTTGTCAAATTTGGACCGGTCGCGGTCGTGAAACAGCGGGTAGTCCAAGCTGCCGCTACCGTAGCCGCCGCGGAAGTAGATACCGAGCATTTTTTGGGGCAGCTGCCAGCTGTTTTGGCCGTTGATCTTAACGCCGGCGCGTTCGTTGAACACTGCTTCGTTATTGCCGTCGTTTTCAAAAAACTCGACGTTCACGGGCCACTCCCAATCCGGTTTGAAGTCCTGCACGTAAATGCCCGTGTCCGCGTCCCAGAAATAATCGGGGTCGGTTACCAGCGACAAGACAGGTAGCGGCCGCTCATCGAGGGTGGGGTCAAAAAAGTAACTGTGGGTCTGCGCCGGTCCGGGGATGTGACCTGCTTCGAACACCCGAGCCCTCAGGAACGTGGTGGCATCCACGTTGAGCGGCTCCGTGTAGAGTGCGTCGTCGACGGTCGGCACGCGGCCGTCGGTGGTGTACCGGATTTCACCCGTCAACGCCGTGAGTTCCACGCTCAGCGCCTCGCTATAAAACCCGCCTTCCACGGAGAAGTAAGGGATGCCGTGGGTGATGCCTTCAAAGGCCGTGGCCGCATTGTTACTGGTTCCGAGGGTCGGCGCTTCGAACCAAGCCCACTCCGTGGCAGCATCGGTCGAGCGCCCGTAGCTGATATCCGCCGATTGCGTCGGAAAGACTACGCCGTCCACCCACGTACCGCTGGCGTCGTACACCGCGAGTTCTTCTCCGATGCTGCTGAGTTTGAACGAACTGTGCAACTGGCTCGCTTCCGCGTTTTCGCCGTCGCACCAGACCAACAAAAAGCCCCCCGCACCGATCGTCACGCCGTCAGGGAAGGTCCATTTGGTCGTGTCATTGAAGTTGTCCGTGAGGTGCCATCCGCTGAGGTTCAACGCTTCTGCCCCTGCGTTGTATAGCTCGACCACATCGCTCGATTGCTCGAAATCTGGGTCGTCGGCGAGCAGGGAATTGGACGCGACCAGTTCGTTTATGACCAATTGGCCTTGGGCGGACGCGGTAATCCCCAAACACACAAGACAGATGACCAAGCGCAAAGTTTTCATTGATGGAAGTACGTCAGTGCGCCCAGAAACGCTGGGTACGCAATACGGTTCGGCCCTGGGTATCCACGCCCGAGAACTGGGCAATCACTAAGCCGCGTGCGCCCCAACCGGTGGTGCTCAACTCGTGTCGGCCCACGGGCAAATTGATGGAGCGCAACCACTGGCCGTCCACCGCGAAGGCGTCGAGCGTTAGGTCCGTATTGTTCTCCACGATGACTGCGTGTTCGGTAGCCCAAATCCGATTAAGCTGATCGGGATCGAGGCAATCTGGGCATTCGATGTCAGTGACGGCCTGGTCGAGCGTGAGGCTCGTGCCGCCGTATGAATCACCGCTGTTGCCGTACGCGCCATTGCAGGCCAGCATACTGGCATAAAATGTGACCGGGCCCTCTCCCCCGTCCGGAGCGCCCCAGTACAGGCCGAAGGTGTTGCTCGGGCTGAGGTCGTTTTGCTCCACGATGTGGCGGCCGCCGACATCTTCGAGTTGTGCGTTGCTAGTGCAGTCGATGAAGGTCCCGGCGTTGCTTCCGTTGGCAAACACCGCCGTGGCTTGGAATCCATACCCGGCAGGTGCACCGGTGGACCCGACCATAAACTCCACGTAGTATTCGGTGTTGGGCATGAAGGTTTGGACGGGCGTACCCGCTCCCGGAGCCGTGTACACCGCAATGGAAGGGATCACAGAATAGGTGCCTCCGGAATGGCAGGCAGTGCAAACTTGCTGGCTGCCGGGCGCGCCGGTGCGGTCCTTGTTTTGCTGTTCCGCCACGCCGTTGTGGTGGGACATCAAGGTGAGGGCAAAACCGGCTGTGGCCACGGTGGCCAAAACGCTGGTGCGCAGAGTAGCAGGTGCCATTTTTATCATCCGTCTGGTTTTGTTCTTGTCAATTACGTCAATAAAACCTCAAAAATCAACTTAAAGTTGCGGCGGCGGAGCCGGGGCTGCTGCCGCTGGATCACCCCCGCGTCGTCACCCGACCGTTGAGGGCGGTTTCGACGGCCCGCCAATCCGGCATGTGCTCTGTGAGAATGGCCTGAAAGCGCGGGCCGTGCGACGGCTCAATCAAGTGGGCGAGCTCGTGCAGCACGAGGTATTCGATAGCGCGCGGCGGTTCCGCAGCAAGGCTGAGATTAAAAACGACGTCTCCCGTGCGCGTGTAGCATGCCCCCCACTTGCGTTTCATGGCACGGATGCGGATGCGGGTAGTGCGAACGCCAAGTCGCTCCTCCCACTCCGGGACGAGCACGTCGAGGCGGCTCTGAAGTTCGCTGCGTTGGAGGCGTTCAAGGTGACGTTGGACTTCGGCGGCATTGTGCGGATCGCGGGCGTGGACGACGAGGCGGGGTGCCGCTTCTCGGGCGCTTCCGGCGGCTTCGACTGGCTTGGCCGCACCGGCGACCTCGGCTCCGACCCGACCGGTGGCAGGCCGCACCTCCAACACGTGCACCGCACCG
>CALGDB010000010.1 GCA_937884175.1 uncultured Flavobacteriales bacterium | reverse complement strand
GGTTCGTGTGCATCATGGCGACGATGATATTCTCAGCGCTGGCGACGAGGTCCATCGCACCGCCCATGCCCTTGACCATTTTGCCGGGGATTTTCCAGTTGGCGATATCCCCATTCTGGGCCACCTCCATGGCGCCGAGCACCGTGAGCTGAACGTGCTGGCCGCGGATCATGGCAAATGACGTCGCGCTGTCGAAGTAGACCGCGCCCGGCATGGCCGTGATGGTTTGCTTACCGGCATTAATGAGGTCCGCGTCTTCGTCTCCTTCCAATGGGAAGGGCCCCATGCCGAGGATGCCGTTTTCGGATTGAAATTCCACCTCCATCCCATCGGGGATGTAGTTGGCCACCAAGGTGGGGATGCCGATACCGAGGTTGACGTACCAGCCGTTTCGGACTTCCTGCGCGATGCGCGTTGCGATTCCGTTTTTATCCAGCATGGCTTAGGCGTTTGATTCGGTTTGACGCGGGCGAACGGTGCGCTGCTCAATGCGTTTTTCGTAGCCCTGCCCTTGGAAAATGCGCTGCACGAAAATCCCCGGTGTGTGGATTTCATTGGGGTTGAGGGTCCCTTCCGGTACCAATTCCTCGACTTCTGCAATGGTGATTTTGCCGGCCATAGCCATCATGGGGTTGAAATTGCGGGCCGTGGCCTTATAGACGAGGTTGCCCGCCGTGTCCCCTTTCCAAGCTTTGACAAATGCAAAGTCTGCAGTCAAGGCGCTTTCCAAAATGTGGGGTTTGCCATTGAACTCCCGCACTTCCTTGCCCTCCGCCACTTCTGTTCCGAAGCCTGCAGGAGTATAAAATGCGGGGATCCCTGCTCCACCGGCGCGGCAGCGCTCGGCCAAGGAGCCCTGGGGAATCAGGTCCACTTCCAATTCTCCACTGAGCATTTGGCTTTCAAACTCGTAATTCTCACCGACGTAGGAGCTGATCATTTTGCGGATTTGGCGTTTCTGCAAGAGCAGGCCCAAGCCAAAATCATCCACCCCGGCGTTGTTTGAGATGCACGTCAAATCGTTCACCTCCAGCCGCACCAATTCGACAATGCTGCACTCGGGAATGCCGCACAGTCCAAAGCCGCCCAGCATGAGCGTCATGCCCGATTGGACCCCGGAACACGCAGCTGCGCTGCCCGTTACCACTTTTGAAATAGCCATGTCGTTTTGTTGATCATTGAAACAAATCGTCGTCGTCAAAGCCCGCACCACTACCCCCAAACGTCGCCTTGTTGAGCTCCATCAATTGGCGGCAATCAAGCGAATCCAAACCCATCCCCTCCGGCCGCACAAAATCAGCTTGGCTCAACCCGAGACTCTCATCAGTGTAAGCTGCGTTCATGTAAAATCCGTAAATAGGCAAAGCCGTGTTCGCGCCTTGGCCGTTGGCAATGGTGCTGAAGCGAACCGCCGGATCCTGTGCGCCGACCCACACGCCCGTAACCAGATCCGGTGTCATGCCCATGAACCACCCGTCAGAGTGGCCCTGCGTCGTGCCCGTCTTCCCAGCCATTGGGACTTTGATGTTATCGTATAGCCGGCGTTCGATGTCCATGCGGAGGCGAATACCCGTGCCTTTGTGCTCGCCCGTCTTGGGGTTGTAAGCGCCGTCGACCACGCCCTTCATCATGTCCACAACCGTGTAAGCGGTCCGCTCGTCTAAGCCTTGACGGAGCACCGGTTCAGGCGTCCAAATCACGTTGCCGTACTTGTCCTCAATCCGCGTAATGATGGTCGGCTTGACGTACACGCCACCATTCACCAAGGCCGCGTTGGCTGAGGTGATTTCCTTCAACGTCAACTGCGAAGCACCCAGCGCAATGGATGGAACCGCCGGTATTTTCGATTCAATGCCCAGTGCTCGGGCCAGCTGGATCACCCGCTCCGGCCCAAACTCCTTGATCAGCTTGGCCGAAATGGTGTTCATCGAATTGGCCAAGGCGTACTCTAGCGTCACGACTTCGCCGTACTCGAAGTCACTGTTGTCCGGGCACCAATCGGGTTGGTCGCCGGGCATTTCAACGCAGATGCGTTGGTTGGGCAATTCCGTGCACCGCTCCATGCCGTAGCGCAGCGCCGTAGCGTAAACAAATGGCTTGAAGATGGACCCCACTTGGCGCTTGGATTGCGACACGTTGTCGTACTTGAAGTAGCGGTAATCCATCCCGCCAACCCACGCTTTCACATGGCCTGTCTGAGGTTCAATGGACATCAAACCCGCATGCAGCAGGCTCTTGTAGTACAAGATGGAATCCAGCGGGGTCAAAACAGTGTCGCGCGGTCCTTGGTGGGTGAAGACCCGCATCGCCACCGGCTCCTTAAATTTGGCGTCAATTTCTTTGGCCGATGGCCGGCGCCACGTGTGGCTGCACCCACCTTTCTCCTCCTCGCAGTGCCATATAGGATCGCCTTCTGCATTGTCCTCCTTTTCGATGTAGAAGCCCGGACGTTCACATTCAGGGCAGAACTTGCCGGCGTAGACGCGGTAGCGCTCGCTCTGCTTCTTCGCTTGGTTGATGATCAAGTCGCGGTCGCTCCGTTCAATGCCCTCGTAAAAAGGCCATTCCGACTTGCTTCGCGTCCGGAGATCCCGGTTGAGGGTGGCCTGCAACTCTTCGCCGAGGTGGCGCTGTACTGCCGTTTCGGCCGCGGCCTGCAGCCGGCTGTCGAGGGTCGTGTGTACCTGAATGCCGTCGCGGTACAAGTCGTACGGGGCGCCATCTGCTTTGGCGAGCATCCAGTCGCCTTGGGTGTCTTTCGCGCCGAATAATTCCTTCAGTTCTGCCCTCAGGGCTTCGCGGAAATACGGCGCTAGGCCTTCGTCGTGGCTGACTTTTTGGTAATTCACCCCTAGGGGAAGGGCCCGCAGCGAGTCCGCCTCGGCCTCGTTGATGCGGCCGTAGCGCTGCATCTGACCAAAGACCACATTGCGCCGGTTGAGCACCAGCTCCGGACGCCGCACCGGGTTGAACAACGAACTGTTCTTGAGCATGCCCACTAGCATAGCAGATTCATGCAGCTCCAATTCGCTCACGTCCTTGTCGAAATAGATGTTGGCAGCGGACTTCACCCCGACCGCCTGGTTCAAGAAGTCGTAGCGGTTGAGGTAGAGGGCGACGATTTCGTCTTTGGTGTAGAACCTTTCGAGGCGTGCGGCGATGATCCACTCTTTCGGTTTTTGGAGGAACGCCCGCTCCAACGTACTCGTGCGGTCGTATTGCTCCGTAAAGAGCTGTTTGGCCAATTGCTGGGTGAGGGTCGACCCACCGCCGCGCTTGCCCATGTAAGCAATGGCCCGTGCCAAACCGATGAAGTCGATGCCGCTGTGGCCGGCGAAGCGTGCGTCTTCGGTGCTGATGAGGGCGTCGACCAGATTGGTAGGCAGTTCACCGTACCGAGCGTCAGCACGATTCTCGGCATAGTAGCGACCGATGAGCTTTCCGTCGGTCGTGAAGACCCGTGTGGCGAGGTCCGTTTTGGGGTTGGCCAGGGTGTCCGTATCCGGTAATTCTCCCAACGAAGCCAAGACCGTCAAGCCGGCGAGGCCAAGCAACGGACCCAAACCAATAAGCCAGGTCCACACCTTCTGCCGGGTGAACGATAGCTGAGCCTTTTTCTTGGAGGATTTCGCGCTTTTCTTAGCCATTTGTTCTACAAGAATAAGGCACGAAACGCGAGTCGAAGCGTTGAAATTTTCAGATTCAAATTTATTCGCAACCTCC
Source organism: uncultured Flavobacteriales bacterium (assembly GCA_937884175.1). GTDB lineage: Bacteria > Bacteroidota > Bacteroidia > Flavobacteriales_D > Sanyastnellaceae > UA16. The sequence goes on along the minus strand of CALGDB010000010.1, from coordinate 5,755 downwards.
CCTCGGGGTAGCCGTGGAAATGCATCCTAAATTTGCCTTCTAAACGTTTCCCATGGTCGCACTCATCAAAGCCGCTCAACTTCTGCTCAGTCTGTCCATTTTGGTGGTGCTTCACGAGTTTGGTCACTACTGGGCGGCGCGTGCGTTCAAGACACGGGTAGAGAAATTTTACCTCTTCATGAATCCCGGTTTTTCGCTCTTCAAAAAGCAAATCGGCGAGACCGAATGGGACATTGGCTGGTTGCCACTTGGGGGCTACGTCAAAATCTCCGGGATGATCGATGAGTCGATGGATACCGAGCAGATGCAGGAGCAGCAGCAGCCTTGGGAATTTCGATCCAAGCCCGCATGGCAGCGCCTTCTCATCATGTTGGGCGGCATCATCGTCAACCTCATTCTCGGCTTTGCCATTTACAGCATGGTGCTACTGGTCTGGGGCGAAACCGTCCTGCCCGCAGAACGAATCCCTTACGGATTGGAGATGGATGAGCGCCTAAAGCCACTGGGCTTTGAAGACGGCGACCAAGTCGTCAGCATCAACGGCGAAACCCCGCGTTCGTTTACGGAGATCCGGCGGTCCCTGTTTTTCGACCCCGTGAGCGAGGTCGAACTCTCACGAAACGGCGAGCGTGTGCAGCTCGTGTTCGAAGAGGACTTGGGACAGTTTTTGGTAGACAGCTCGATCCGTAGGCCGTTTAGTTTGCGCGTACCCGCGCTGGTGGAAACCATTAGCCCCGGTTCCGGCGCGGAAGCAGGCGGGCTGTTGCCCGGCGACCGCATTGTGATGGTCGACGGTGCCGCAGTTGGTTTCCACGGTGATTTGCTGGAATACCTCCGGGCGCATCCGGCGACCGACATCGAGGTGGGGGTGATTCGCGGGGCGTACGAACGCGTGCAGTTGACATGCCGAACCGACAGCAGCGGCGCACTGGGCTTCTTGCAAAAGGACCCTATGACCATGCCGGAATTCCAATTGGAAGAACGCACCTACGGTCCCGGTGAAGCGCTCGTCAGCGGATTCGCACTCGCGTGGACCACCTTGGAAGAATACGTGCTTTCGATGCGTTTCTTGTTCAGCCGCTCCGGTGCGAGTCAGGTGGGCAGTTTGGTGACCTTTGGAAGCATTTTCGATGCCGGGTGGAATTGGGAAATCTTTTGGCGCAACACCGCCTTTTTCTCCTTGATTTTGGCCTTCATGAACCTGCTGCCCATTCCCGCGTTGGACGGGGGCCACGTGGTCTTTTTGCTGTACGAGATGGTCGTGGGCCGACCGGCGCCTGACAAATTCCTCGAATGGGCCCAAACGGTGGGCATTATCCTGCTCTTGGGCTTGATGGCCTTGGCGCTGGGCAACGACATTTGGCGGGTCATCACCGGCCAGTTCGATTGAACCTGCGTACCTTACCTGCATGACCGTCGCTGACATCAACGCTTACGGCCTCGTCATTGGGGGCTCGCTGGTGATCATCCTGAGCTACTTCGCTAATCTGCTTGCGAAGCGCACAAACATCCCGAGCGTTTTGGTTTTGATTGGCATGGGCATCGCCTTACGCGAAGGCCTCAATGCCATGGGCTTAACCTCCATCCCATTTGAATCCTTGGTCCTCGAATTGCTCGGCACCATCGGATTAATTTTCATCGTGCTCGAAGCTGCGCTGGAGTTGGATTTGACACGGGACAAAATGCCCTTGATCGTCAAAAGTGCGACCATGGCGCTTTTGGCGTTGCTCGGAAGCTCAGCTGCCATTGCCGCCTTCCTCAACATGTCCATGGGCATCCCCACATTCGAAGGCTGGGTGTACGCCATCCCGCTGTCAATCATGAGCAGCGCCATCATTATTCCGAGTGTCGCGGGTTTAGACGAGAGTGACCGAGAATTCATGGTATACGAGAGCACATTCTCGGACATTTTTGGCATCATGGCGTTCTACATCTTGCTTGGAAATTCAGATGCAGAAAGCACGAATTCCGTCATTGCAAGCATCGGAACCAACCTGGTTGTGACCCTCGTGCTGGCCGTGATTGTGAGCTACATACTGGTCTATGTCCTGCAAAAAATCACCAGTTCCGTGAAGCTGTTTTTGAGCATCGCGGTGCTCCTCCTGATTTACTCCATCCAAAAGTTGCTCCACCTGAGCCCGCTCGTGCTCATCCTGATTTTTGGATTGATGCTGAACAACCACCGGATTTTCTTTCCCAATTGGACTTCGAAAATGAAGCGGCTGCAGTGGCTACCCTCGCCTGCCAAACTGCTCGACGACCACCGCATGCACGAATTGCATCGCGATTACCATTTGCTCACGCTTGAGACGGCCTTTGTCATCCGAACATTCTTCTTTGTCCTCTTTGGGATGACCGTATCGCTGGTGTCGTTAACGGACTTGCACGTCATCACGGAAGGGCTGATCATCTGCTGCGTGCTCTTCGGCGTGCGTTTCATCAGCCTGCTGCTGTTCGAGCGCAAGCGCATTTTCCCGTTGCTGTACATCGCCCCACGCGGCCTCATCACCATCCTTTTGTTCTTCCAAATTCAAGGGGCCTATTCTCAGTTTGCGCAGCCGCAATTCAATCAGGGTATTCTGCTTGTGATCATCCTTGTGACCAGTATCATCATGACCATTGCGCTGGTCCAAAACGGCATCACCTTGCGCGGCGTCACCTTGGTGCCCGACATGGTTCAAGGGGAAACCAATTCCGAGGAAACTTCGGATGACCCGGCGGACGCGGAAAGCGAACCCCCAGCTGAAACCTAAATTTTCAAGGGAACGTCCCCCCCCCGGCATCCTTCGCACCCAGGCCCCCGCAAAGCAAAAACTCACTTTCATTCAAATGTTGCATATTGCAGGAATGATGCCACGACATTTGTTGCTGCTGTACGCCTTGATTTTGGCTTTCAGCAGTTCTGCGCAAACCTTCTCCGGCACGGTCACCGACGATATGGGAGAGGGCTTACCCGGTGCCTTCATCACCGCCAAAAATCCAGCCGGCGACGTGCTCGGCAACGTCAGTCTTCCCGATGGGACCTATACCCTAGACCTGCGCGCATGGGCAGGACAAAGCGTCACCTTAAGTTGCAGCTACATCGGGATGAAAACCTTGGAGCGAGAAATCGCACAGTTGGTTGCAGGCAAAAGCTCCACCTTGGATTGGTCGCTCTCTTCCACAGCTGAGGCACTCGACCTTGTTGTTGTGTCCGCCGGTCGTTTCGAACAATCCGCGGCAGAGGTAACCGTCTCGGTAGACGTCCTCCCACCTCGCATTGTGGAAAGCCGAGGAACGACCACCTTGGAAACGGCCCTCGAAATGAACCCCGGTGTGACTTTTGTCAACGGAGAGCCACAGATCCGGAGCGGAAGCGGGTTCAGCTACGGCGCCGGTTCGCGCGTCATGATCCTGATCGATGACCTGCCCGTCCTCAGCGGCGACGCCGGCAGGCCAACATGGGGGTTTCTCCCGCTCGAAAACCTGGAACAAATTGAAATCATAAAGGGCGCGTCGAGTGTGTTGTACGGCAGTGCCGCTTTGAGTGGTGTAATCAACGTCCGCACCCGCTTTCCCGATGCGCGACCCTTAACACGTATCACCCGACAGGTGGGCTTTTATTCTGACCCCAGAACAGAGGAAGCCAAAACGTGGAACGTTCGGCCACAGCAGTCCAATCTGCGCTTTTTGCACAGCCAACAACTTGGCAAGTGGGACATCGTCATAGGCGGTAACATTCTCCGTGACGATGGATTCCTTGCCCCGGAAGAAGGCGCGCAATTCAATGCACGGGACTACCACTTCTCGCCCTCATTGTTGGGAGTCGACTTGCTGGACCGCACCGTCGACCGGTACGGCGCAGAGCACCGCGCTCGCATCAATACCAACCTGCGCAAGCGAGACACAAAGGTCGAGGGCCTGGTCTACGGTCTCAATGCCAATTGGCAACTCGGGGAATCCTTGAACACCTTGATTTGGCATGTCGCACCCGACTCGATCTACGGAGCCTTTGGTGGAGCTGCGACACGCACTAACCAATTAATTGGAACCATCGACCCGTATGTTCAATACCTCACGCCCGGCGGGACCAGGCACAGCTTCCGCAACCGTTGGCAATACCTCAACAACGACAACGACAACGAGCAATCCAACGGATCCCATGTTATTTATTCAGAGTACCAGGTTCACACCACCGGTGAGCGCTGGGGTATCGAGGGGCTCAACTTGACGACCGGCGTGGTCAACATGATTGCACTGAGCCGCGCAGAATTATACTCCGGCGGCTCCTCAGATGGAATTAACTCCGCGTCCAATCGCTCTGCCTACATTCAGGTGGATCAGTCGCTTGGGGAACGTATTAAGTTGGCCGGTGGCGCACGGTACGAGCATTTCTCCGTCAACGGTATAGGAGCGGGAAAGCCTGTGTTCCGTTTGGGCGCGAATTACCAAGTCGCTGAAGCCACATTCATTCGCAGCAGTTTCGGCCAAGGATTCCGATTCCCCACAATCGCCGAACGTTATATCCGTACAGGCCTAGGAGCCCTGCAGATTTACCCGAATGAGGAGCTTCGACCTGAATTTTCATGGTCGACAGAAGTGGCGATCAAACAGGGATTCGCCTTTAAAAACACCCGCATTGGCGACATCGTCGGCTTTTTCGACCTGGCCTTGTTCCGACAGGATTACGAGGACTACATCGAATTCACATTCGGCCAATGGGGGCCGGATGAAGGTGAAGTACCGAACTTAGGCAATGCGTATGGATTGGGATTCATGAGTGCGAATACGGGAGGCAGCCGTGTCACGGGCGTTGAAACGTCAATCACCGGACGCTTGACAACTCGGAGCTTTCAAGCCGATTTCATCGGAGGCTACACCTATACGAATCCAATCAGCACAACACCGGAATACAATTACAACCCCGATCCGGATGGAACGCCTACCACCTACCTCAGCACCAGCTATAATTTTGACGGCATGTTGCTGAAGTACCGCTCACCTCACGTATTCCGATTTGATGTTCAAGTTTCAGGGCAAAAATTTTTCGGCGGGCTAAGTGCACGGTACCAAACCGCCTTGAAAAATTTCGACGCTGCCTTCATCGAATTCGAAGAGGATTCCAACCTATCTGGAATCAATTGGGGAGTAAGGGGCTGGCTTGAAGAAAATCCCGAATTGCCATGGATTTTCGATACGCGCATCGGACGAGAGTGGACCAACGGCCACAAACTATCATTGGTCATCAGCAACCTGACCAACGCTGAATATTCCATTCGGCCCTTATCCATGGAAGCCCCGCGCCTGACCTCGTTGATGTACACCTATCAAATCGACTGATGCCCGAACGTTCAGCCGCCCTTGTTGCTGTCATCCCAGCGCGCATTGGTTCCACGCGTTTTCCCGAGAAGCCTTTGGCGCAGATTGCCGGCATACCGATGATTACGCGCGTAGTGGAACGCGTGCGCGAATCGAGGGCGTTCGACCACATCCTTGTCGCCACAGACGAAGAGCGCATTGCCAACGCTGCGCGCAACGCGGGGGCCGACGCGCGAATGACCGACTCCGACTTAGCCAATGGAACGCTACGCTGCCATGCGGCGCTGTGCCAATGGGAAGCAGAAGTCGGATACGAAGCGACATGGGTGGTGAATGTACAGGGCGATGAGCCGTTTGTCCATCCCGAGCAATTGCAAAAACTCGCCCAGCTCATCCGCAAGGCCGGCACATCCATCGCCACGCTCGCCCGTCCCAGGTTCGCAGACGACCCCGAGCG
>CALGDB010000009.1 GCA_937884175.1 uncultured Flavobacteriales bacterium | reverse complement strand
TCGTGAGCTACCGCGACCGGTACCAAGAAGGCATCCATGTCAAATTCCGCATGGACTACTTTGAAAAAGCACCCCACACCTACCAACCGGGTGATGTGGTCTTTTTCGACGGAATGGTCTTCGAAGCGAAAGAAACGCACGAAGCATCGCAGCAGTTTTCGGATGATTTGGAGGACCACTGGATGTTCATCCCATTCCCCAACGAGCGCCAAGCCAAAACCGCACAATTGTGGAAAGCGGGGGTTCCCGGTGATCGCCTGTTCACCCTAGAGCCGCGCATTCAGCTGAATGAGCAAATGGGCAACGCCCCTGAACCGGATACGAAGCACTGGCTCCACCGCGATCTCTACACCCACATCAAATGGGGCCGCGTGTCACCACCCGAAACCGATGAAGAGGGCTGGATGGGCGGCAGAACCCACACCATGCAAGTTGGCGACAGCATGCTCGTCGGACATACCTTGATGACCATCGACAGCCTACGTGCGGTGACAGATGCAGAGAAACCTGAGCGTGGTTTGCTCCAGAAAGACTTGGCCATAGCCGCGTGTGTTAGCCTCAAAAACAAGGAGCGCGACACCCCGCACCAGCCGCTGTACATCGTCCGTGACAGCACCATCATCCCCGATTTGTACGAAGCCGAGGCTTATGGCATGAAAATGCGCATCGAAACCTTCGATCCACAAGCGGAAACCCTTGAGATGACCGTTTGGGAGCACGAATCGGTGCGCCGAGATTTTGTGGTGATGCAGGCTTCCATCTTCCCGCTGATCAATGTGCTGTGGCTCGGGTGCATCCTCATGGCCATCGGTACGTTCATGGCCGTTTGGGCCCGATGGAAAACCGACACCAAATCCCGGCCCCATGGCTGATCATACGCCTCGGGTCATCGTGTTCGGCAGCGGCAACGTCGCCACATCACTTGGGCGAGCCTGGGAAGCCAGCGGCGTGGTCATCGCCGGATTCTGCAACCGCCGAGGCCTTGTTCCACCGGGATTCACCAGCACGGATGCACCGTGCTTCAAGCACCCCGCCGACATCGATGTTGCGGCTGACTATGCGTTGATGGCTGTGCGGGACGACGTGGTTTTCCCCCTCATCGAACAGCTGCCTTCGCACCTCACCCCTGTCCACTTCAGCGGTGCCCTGCGCAACCCGGACAAAGGGGGCGTCATCTGGTGCGCCCAGAGCATTCAACCCAACAATCCGGAGCACGTGGGCACCATCCCCATGGTCATCACCGCCAACGATGAAGCCGAACGAGAAGCATTAACCGCATTGGCCGGGCGGATTTCCAATCAGCTCTACCCAACGACCGAGGAGAAGCGCCAAAAGGGCCACCTGACCGCAGTGTTCGCAGTCAACTTCACCAACCACGCCCTCGCTGTGGCTCAGGAACTCGCTAAACAGGCTGAACTCCCGTGGGATTGGTTTGTTCCTATGATTGAAGCTATGAGCCAAGGCGCAATTGAAGGGAACGCATTCAAACGGCAGACCGGTCCTGGTATTCGCCGCGAAGACGCCATCATCCGTTCGCAACTCGAGTCCCTCCGAAAGCATCCGGCTTGGCAAAAATTCTACGAAGCGGCCACCGCCAGCATTCAAAACCTTCACGACAACACCGATTCATGACCGCCCTTACCCCCGCCAAGCTCAAAGCCATACGCCTCCTCGCCTTTGATTATGACGGAGTGTTCACAGACGGCACCATCCTCATCGATTCCGATGGCAAGATGCTTCGCCAAGGACACGCCAAGGACGGGTTTGCAATCCAATGGGCCATGAAGCAAGGACTCCCCATTGCCATCGTATCGGGCGGCAAAGAGCCCAGCGTGCAGGCGCGGATGCGCGGACTGGGCGTAAAAGAAGTGCACCTCGGTAGCCACGACAAGATGGCCGTATTGCGCGACATCGCGGCACGGACAGGAATCGGACTCGAAGAGATGG
>CALGDB010000008.1 GCA_937884175.1 uncultured Flavobacteriales bacterium | reverse complement strand
TCGGCGCGCGGAACCTCGCCGATGCCGAACGGTACAACCAACTTCCTGTTGTGGCCGAATGCTTAGGCCTCGACACCTCGAACGAACGGACGCTGTGGCGGGACCGAGCGTTGGTCGAGCTGAACCGCGCCGTGCTCCACAGCTTTGACAAAGCCGGCATTACGGTTGGAGACCACCACAATCTCGGTACGCAGTTTGAGGCATTTTGCACTCACGAAACCGGCCGAGAACGACATGTAAACGGGGATTGGTCTTGGCTCAACCCGCCTATTTCAAGTCCACAGACGCCGCAATTTCACCGGGAATTCGACAATGCGATGTGCACACACACAAACTTTTTCTATCAATCGCCGCCTTGGCAGGAGCCCAGGCCGGCAACCGGCTGTCCCTTTCACCTCTGACTGCCCACACGGGCAACCGCCCGCTGATTCAGGGCATGAAAAAACCCCGAATGCAAATGCCCCCGGGGTTTTGAATCATCGAAAGGCGTTCCATCAACGGACGATGGACACCAATTGGGATTCGCGGCCAATCTGGACCACGTAGGTGCCAGCAGTCAAGTTGCTCAAGTCAACAGAGAAGCTGCCCTCAACTCCAATCAATGGCCACTGACGTACGATCCGGCCATCCATTGTGTACAACGAGCAGAACGGTGCCGGCTCATTGAACGCAATGGTCGTAAACCCGCTGGTCGGGTTTGGATAGACGGTGAAGGTCTCCCCTTTGACGACATCCTCGACGCCGCTGCTTATTTCAACCAAGCCCATGGCCACAGCCATGCGCGGAGCCGTGTACCCCTGAATGATGTCAATCCATGGCAAAGCTTCTTCTGCGCCCATGGTGGGATTCAAAGACAACTGGGTAGCGGCGATATTTGTGCCTTGCGCGGTGTCAACAGCCTGTACAACAGCCACGTCCCACCACTGCCAAGGCGAGCTATCAAACGGCTCAGTAGGCTCGCCGTCTACGTAATTGTTCAATACTGGATACAACCCGTCCATACCGTCGTTCAATGCGTTGGCCGCGAGTGAAACGTCGTCGTCCAATTCCAAGCTCTGGAACACGTCGTTGTTGTTGGGCGCCTCTTGGGCATTGATGATGGCGTGAAAGTCGTACGCTCCCGTAGCCTCAATGACCGGCTCGTTGGTAGTGGGTACAACCACGATGCCCGTAGTGTACGGCGCGTATGCATCATGGGGGCAATGGAAACTGACCATCGGAACGTCCCCGGCGTCCAACCATTCGGCTGAGCCCATAGCGCCGCCCGTATTCATCTGGAAGTTGAACTCTGAGCTGTAGTCGGGATAGTGACCGATACAGAGCTGCGTGCCGTCAGGAGCAAAACCATCCTGCTTGCCCTCTGGGTCACCGTTGACGGCTTCAATCACCATTGGGATGGTCGATCCGTCGCCTGGATCATACCAAAAGCTCTCGATGGCTTCTCCGGCATTGTTCAAAATAATGTCATTGTAGTCCTGCAGCGTCGCCGATGCCAGTGTGACATAACCGCCCGTGCCGTCGCCGAACATGGCGATTTTATCCGGATCAATGCCATATTCGTTGTCCATCTCAGCCGCGTTCATGCGGAAGTAACGAACGGCGGTACGTGCATCCTGAACCCCACGGTACGCCGCATTAATCAATTGAAACGTACGCTCCACCTGCGTGCCCGCAAGTGGGTTCCAACCGAGGCGGTAATCCACGGATGCCGTGACGTACCCCATCCGTGCGAAGCGGTGGGCTAATTCAACTATGGAGCTATCCTTGCGGGTGCCAAGCGCTGAGCCGTTGGCATACTGTGGCAAGAAATTGCCCGTGTGAAACAAGAGAATAAGCGGACGGCTGGTGAGGGTGTCGCCCACGGGCTCGTATACGTCCATGAACTGTGACATTTGCATTGGAGGCAGCCCTTGCAATGCCGGAATCACCGTGATATTTGCGGCGTACTGCACGTCTTCCGTGACTTGCACCTCATCAAAAATTTCATCCAAATAACGCTCTTGTGCATTCAAGCCAAAGGCCAACGACAAAAGCAGTAACGTAAAGATTCGCTTCATGCGGTATAGGTGTTGATTTATAAGCCCAAATTAGTAGGGGAGCAGGCAAGCGAATGGCCGCATTTCAAAAATCTATGAACGATGGTTATCAACAATTTGTGCCTTGTGCCTTTTGCATGAACTAAACCCGGTGATGCTCGCGTTTCTATAGGGAATGTTGTTTCTTTATAGCATGCGAACCTCTGAAACCCTCGCCCCCAAGCGTTTTGCACTTGTCTTAATCTGCTGTGCCTCCCTGTCCGTCAGCGGGCAAGCGCAAGACGCGCCGATGAATGCGCCAGAAGTCATGCCTGTGCTGAATTCTTGCGCCCTCATCGAAGACCGCACCGAGCGTGAAACCTGCTCCAACCAAGGCATCATGGAGCACATTATCGGCAAATTGGAATACCCCCCAGCAGCCCAAAACGCGGGCATTGAGGGCACGGTCGTTGTCAAATTCATCATCAACAAGACAGGTCAAGTAAACAAAACCTTGGTCCTCAAGGGTCCCGACGAACTCTCCAAGGCGGCGCAACAGGTGGTCCGCTCGTTGCCCGGATTCACCCCTGGCTTGCACAAGGGGAAACCCGTGAATGTCGAGCTGGTTTTACCCATTCGCTTCGCCCTTTCCGACGACTAATTCCCCACGTCCCGATTCATGGATTCACAACGCATCCTGATTGCTATATCCGCTGTTCTGGCGTTTATATGCCTGTTTCTCGGGCTTCAACTGTACCAGAAAAGCGAAACCATCGAAACCATCGAAGGGGACAACGCAACCCTCACCTTGGAGCGTGACCAAGTCCTTTTTGACCTCGAAAAATTGCGTTTCAGTTACGACACCCTCTCCACCGAAAACGCCCTCATGCTGGCGGAAATCGCCGATCAACGCGGTCAGATTGACCGGCTCGTGACACGCGTCAAAAATGGAAACTGGGAGCTCGGCAAAATCAAAAAAGAAGCCGAAACGCTGCGTTCCATCATGAAGGGCTACGTGGCGACCATCGATTCATTGAACCAACTAAACCTCGCGCTCATTGATCAAAACGACCAAATGCGTGCGCGGGTGGAGGCCATTCAAGAACGCAACGCCAACCTGGTCGAGCGGCAGCAGAACATGGAAGAGATGATTGTCGCTGGCCAAACGCTGCAGGCGGCTGAAGCCTCTGCAACGGGCATTCGAGTCCTTTCCAATGGTCGGCAGCGGGAAACGTCACGCGCTTCTCGAACCAGCATGGTCAAAGTCTGCTTCACCCTGTTGGCGAACCGAATCGCGGAAGCGGGCACCAAGACCCTGCATTTGCAAGTAGTGAACGAAGCTGGTGAAATCCTCGCGGGTGAACAAACAGATGATGTCAATGCTTCGGGCACACCCGTTAGCGCTACCCGAGAAGTGGACTACAACAACGAACGCGTGGAGGCCTGTATTTTTTACATTCCTCCCAGCGCCTTGCCCGCAGGAGTCTATGTCGTCGCGCTCCTCGAAGGAGGCGAAGCGATTGGTTCAGCTCAGCTGGTGTTGAATTAACGCGAAAATCAACTGCTGGAAGGGGTTCAGAAAACGTAGAGCAAAACGAAGCAAGCCTCGCCCAATATTGGGGTATGAATACTACCGAACGTGGCCGTTGGGAAGAAACGCGTGCCGTCATTCACATCGAAAAAACAGCACCCAAGTCCTCCTCCGCAATTGGCCGTGGAATCGATACGAGATCGACCTCATCGCCCGAACGGGAAAGGTTTGGGCCTTTGTGGAAGTCAGGGTGCGCAGGTGGGGCTTTGGAGCATCGGGGGTCGAGGCGGTCAACAGCCAGAAGCAGGAACCCATCATTCAGGCCGCACGTCATTTCCTACGCATTCACGACATCAACGCACCGCAAATCCGTTTCGACATCTCCATCGAGTACAAGCGCCACATGCGCCGCATCAACCACATTCCCGACGCGTTCATTTGCCTGCCCACTTGAGGTATCTTTGTGCCATGAAGAAGCCTGCATCCTCCGGGCGTTCCAGTGGCCGTTCAAACAGCCGCTCCAACGCATCCCGCTCTGGACGTAGTGATTTTCGTCCCGGCGCCAAATCCGGTCCGGGAGGCCGCAGCAGCAAACCGCGTGCCCGTAAACCCCTCGGGCCTTCAGGTGGCCCGATGCGATTGAACCGGTACATCGCGAATGCCGGAGTCTGTTCGCGGCGGGAAGCCGATGCCCTGATCGAATCCGGCGTCGTCACGGTAAACGGGGAGATCGTGGTCCAAATGGGCTACAAAGTCAACGCCGGTGACACCGTCCAAGTCGGCGGCACGTCCATCCGCCCCGAAACCAAACGCTACGTCCTTCTGAACAAACCCAAGGGCTTTGGAACGTCCATTGGTGATGCACGCGCACGCCGAGGAGTAGCGGAGCTGGTGCAGAAGGCATGCAAAGAGACCATCCGCTCCATCGACAAGCTAGACCGCGAGAGCACCGGGCTCATGCTTTTCACCAACGACGAAGAGTTGATGGTGCGCATGAACAACCCGCAATCCGGCGCGTCACGGCTGTACCACATCGCATTGGGCGAACGCGTCCAATCGAGCCACCTGGAAGAATTGAAAAAGGGGTTCGTGGTTGATAAGGGATTTGTGCGCGCTAAGGAAGCAGAATTTGCCAACGAGGAACGCAACCAAATCGGGTTGAAACTCGTGTCCAGCCGCAGCCGAATTGCCCGACGCATGTTGGAACAACTCGGCTACCATGTGGTCAAAGTGGACCGGGTTACGCTCGGGCCGTTGACCAAAAAAGACGTTCCACGCGGCAGCTTCCGGCATTTGTCGGATGCCGAAATCAACCTGCTCCGAATGAGCTGTTAACCATGGCTGAAAGCATTATCATAATCCCGACGTACAATGAGATCGAAAACATCGAGCGCATGCTCGATACGGTTCTCGGTTTGACACCCCCCTTTCACGCCCTCATTGTAGACGACGGATCCCCCGACGGCACCGCCGCAGCCGTCAAAGCCAAGCAAGCGGAGCACGCGGACCGCATTCACTTGCTCGAACGCTCGGGTAAATTGGGGCTGGGTACCGCCTATATCGCCGGGTTTAAATGGGCGTTAGAACAAGGCTACGAATTGATCTACGAAATGGATTGCGACTTCTCGCACAACCCCCAGGACTTGCCGCGCTTGCGCCAAGCCTGCGTCGACGGGGCGGATGTTGCCGTCGGCTCGCGCTACACCCGCGGCGGAAAAGTGAGCAACTGGCCTGTAGGCCGCATCCTCATGAGCTACTTCGCTTCCGTATACGTCAATGCGGTTCTGTGGCTGGGAGTCCGCGACTCTACGGCTGGCTTCAAGTGCTACCGAGCAGAGGTGCTCCGCACCATTGATTTGGACCATATCCGTTTCATCGGTTATGCCTTTCAAATCGAAATGAAATACAACGCATGGAAGTTGGGCTTTCGCATCGACGAGGTGCCCATTACCTTTGTCGATCGGGAATTGGGTACGAGCAAAATGAGCATGAACATCTTCCGGGAAGCCTTCCTAGGCGTGCTCCAAATGCGGTTCCGCCCCATCCGCCCGGCCAACAAAAACTAAATCCATGACCGCCACGCCGACCCGTTTCATTCGCGCATCCATTGTCAATGAAGGAAAAGTCGAAGTCGGCGACGTGCTCATTGCACGCGACGGTACTATCGGTGCCGTGGGCGCGGCCTGCGACCAGCACCCCGAAGCATCCGAGGCCATCCAAATTGATGCCCAAGGGCTTTGGCTGATGCCAGGCGCCATCGACGATCAAGTCCACTTCCGGGAGCCCGGGTTGACCCACAAAGGGGAAATCGCTACTGAATCCGCTGCGGCTGCGGCCGGCGGCATCACCTCATTCATGGAGATGCCAAACACGGTCCCTCAGGCATTGACACAGCAACTCCTCGAAGACAAGTACGAACGTGCCGCTGAGGTCAGCGCAGTGAACTACTCCTTCTTCATGGGGGCTTCCAACGACAATCTCGAGGAAGTACTCAAAACCGATCCACGTCGGGTCTGCGGCGTCAAGGTCTTCATGGGGTCGTCCACCGGAAACATGCTGGTCGACAACCGCGCTGTGCTGGAAGCTGTATTTAAGGAAAGTCCCACCCTCGTCGCCACCCACTGCGAAGACGAGGCCACCATTCGACTCAACTCCGCGGTCGCGCGCGAGCGCTACGGTGAGTTCGTTCCCATCGACCAGCACCCGCTCATCCGAAGCGCCGAAGCATGTTACCGCTCGTCCTCCATGGCGGTGGACTTGGCCGAAAAGTCCAACACGCGCCTGCACATTTTGCACATCTCAACGGCCAAAGAAGTCGGGCTGTTTCGCAACGACATCCCATCCACTGAGAAGCGCATCACCGCTGAAGCCTGCATCCACCACCTTTGGTTCACCGATGCCGATTACGCCTTGAAAGGCACCCACATCAAGTGGAACCCTGCCGTCAAAACAGCGGAGGATCGCGAAGCCATCCGCGCCGGCATCCTGAATGGGCGCATCGACGTCGTCGCCACAGACCACGCCCCTCACACCGCAGAAGAAAAATCCGGCTCGTACTTCCAATCGCCTTCCGGCGGTCCACTCGTTCAGCACGCCTTGCCGGCGATGCTTGAGATGGTTCACCAAGGAGTTTTGCCTGTGGAGGAAGTCGTCAATTTGATGGCGCACAGGGTAGCTGACTTGTTTGACATCAGCGACCGCGGCTACATCCGCACCGGGCAAAAAGCCGACTTGGTACTCGTTGACCCTAACGATCCTTGGAAAGTGACCAAGTCCAACATCCTGTACAAATGTGGCTGGTCGCCATTTGAAGGCAACACCTTCAAATCCCGCATCCGCGGCACCTGGGTCAACGGCATCCAAGTGTACAATGGCGAGTGCATCCTCACCGAACACGGCAACCACGCCGGCGAACGCCTCGCCTTCAACCGATGAAATGGTTCGGCATAACAGGTATGGCGATCCTCCTTCTTGCGGAGTGCGGAACCGGCGTCACCTTCGACGGGCCGCCCGCTCCGGAAGGCGTCATCGTCCGCGACACGTTTGTTCAGGTCTTGACCGAAGTCCACTTGATTGAAGGGGCGTTGAAACAACGCTTGTTCCGCAACGACGATGGGCAGGAACGCGCCCTCTCTCATTACGCTGAACTGTACGACCGCTGGGGCATCGACGAAGAGCGCTTCAAAACCACTTACACGTGGTGGTACCAGCGGCCCATTGAAATGGATGCTTTACTGGAAGAGGTCGCCGAAAACCTGACAGAATTGGAGCGCCAACTCACCGAAGCGGAAAACGACTCGGTAATCCCTAACGCTTCACTGGACCCGATGCAGTCAAGACGGCGGGAGCAGTAGTTTGAATGGTCGTTTGGATGGGCTCGTACGTCCAGTCCACCCCTTTCGCCTTGAGGATACGCTCAAGCTTGTCGGTGGCGTAATGGTGGTCCTTGTTGGTGTTCTCGACCGACTCCTTTGATATGGGGGCTCGCCGGCCCGTCAACGCCTCCCAGATCGCACTCAACCGCCAGGCCGTGCCCATCATCCAGGCCTTCAACGGGCGGCTCGGCCCCGGCACGCCAAGGGCCTCAGCCATCCACACCATGAGCTGTCGGTACGAAGCATTTTCGGCGCAGAGCACAAACCGCTCGCCCCAACACCCTTGATCAGATAACACCGTGCAGGCCCGAGCCACATCCCGTGCCGCTACAAACCCGTTCGTACCTGTGGGGTACCAACGGAGCCCGCGGTGCACTAGGGTAAAAAGCATGGAAGAACTGCGGGAGAAGTTCCCCTCGCCCAACACGATGACCGGATTCACCGCCAATACGCGCAAGCCCTCTTCTTGGCCACGCCACGCCTCAAGCTCTGCGGCAAATTTGGAGCGGGCATACTGACTCACATCCCGACCGTCCTCGAACGGCACATCTTCGTGAACGGGTTCGCCGGGCTTGCGGCCCAACGCCGCCACACTGCTCACATGCACCAACTCTTCCACGCCGGCATGGAGCATGGCATTGACCACCAAGCCCGTTGCACCGCGGTTGACGGCCATCATGGTTTCAGCGTCTTTCGAATGGAACGATACCATGGCCGCGCAATGGAACACCCGCTGGCAACCCGCCATGGCCTCTTCGAGGAACAGCCCGTCGTGCAAGCTGCCTTCCACCCATTCAAGTCGGGCATCATCGGTGCCTGCTTTAGCAAGGAAAGCGTGAACGGCTTCACGGTCGGATTGCGGACGACAAAGGGCGCGCACTTGCTCCTCGTTTCGGAGCAATTCATCCACCAAATACCGGCCGACCAAACCCGTTGCACCCGTAACAAATACCATGCTTCGAAGGTAGTTGGAGAATCCGCCCGAACTTCGCGCTGACCATGGCAAAATCCGAACACATCGAACAGACTTTGGCGCGCCTTCCCCAGCAGCCCGGCGTCTACCAATACTTCGATGTGGACCGCCGCCTCCTGTACGTGGGCAAGGCCAAAAACCTGAAGAAGCGCGTCTCGAGCTACTTCACCAAGCACCACGACAACGGCAAGACCCGGCTTCTCGTTTCCAAAATCCATGACATCCAGTGGCTCATAGCGCCATCCGAAGCCGATGCCTTGCTGCTGGAAAACAGCCTCATCAAAGAGCACAAGCCGTTTTACAACATCCAGCTAAAAGACGACAAAACCTACCCATTCATTGTCATCAAGAAAGAGCGCTTCCCACGCATTTTCGCCACCCGTCAGCTCATCCGCGACGGAAGCGAATACTTCGGGCCGTTTCCCAGCGTCAAGATCATGCACACCGTT
The DNA here is from genome assembly GCA_937884175.1 of uncultured Flavobacteriales bacterium. Lineage (GTDB taxonomy): Bacteria > Bacteroidota > Bacteroidia > Flavobacteriales_D > Sanyastnellaceae > UA16. The sequence goes on along the minus strand of CALGDB010000008.1, from coordinate 23,600 downwards.
TTGGATCTTTGCCGAAAACTCTACCCCATTCGCACCTGCGCCCTTGCCCTGACCGAGGAGAACATCGCCGATGGGAAATTCCGGGTATGCTTAGAATACCACATTGGAAACTGCAAGGGGCCGTGCGTGGGCAAGCAAACCGAGGAAGCCTATGCCGCCAGCATCGCGGCCATTCGTCACGTTTTGCGCGGACACTTGGGCGAAGTCGTACGCACCTTGCAAGGCCAGATGGCAGAAGCCGCAGAAGCCTTTCAATTTGAGGAAGCCGAACAGTACAAGCGCAAGCTGGCCGCTGTCAAAAAGTACCAGGCAAAAAACACCATCGTCCACACCGGCATCACGGAAGTCGAGGCGTACTCCATCGTGCAAGACGCGCGGTGCGCCTACGTCAACTTCCTCAAGATCCAGAACGGCACCATCACCAAGGGCCACACCTCAGAGGTGCGGCGCAAACTCGGTGAGGACACCAAGGAAATTCTTGAAGCCGCCATCGTACAGATGCGTGACAAGTTTGGCAGCGACGCCAACACCATCTACACACCGTTCGAAATTGATTTGCCATTGGAAGGCGTCCAATTGCATGTGCCTCAGCGCGGGGACAAGTTGCGCTTGGTGGAAATGTCAGAGCGCAATGCACGTTTCTTCATGCGCGACCGGCAAAAGCAAATGGAGCAAACCCACCCCGAGGCCGCAACCCAACGCCTGTTGGAAACCGCCAAAGAAGACCTGCGCCTCACCGAATTGCCCGTGCACATCGAGTGCTTCGACAACTCAAACATCCATGGCACCAACCCCGCATCCGCCTGCGTCGTTTTCAAAAACGGCAAGCCTGCCAAATCCGACTACCGCAAATTCAACATCCGCACCGTGGACGGTCCCGATGACTTCGCCTCCATGACGGAAGTGGTGCACCGGCGCTACCACCGATTACTCACAGAAGGCGAACCCCTCCCTCAACTCATCGTCATCGACGGCGGAAAAGGACAACTCTCACACGCGCTCGAAGCCCTCGAAGGATTGGGCCTGCGGGGTAAAATCGCCATCATCGGCATCGCTAAGCGCCTCGAAGAAATCTACTACCCCGGCGACCGACACCCGCTGTACTTGGATAAGCGTTCTTCGACGTTGAAGCTCATCCAGTACTTGCGCAACGAAGCCCACCGGTTTTCATTGGAGCATCACCGCAAGCGACGCAGCAAGGCCGCGCTCCGTTCGGAGTTGGACGACATCGCAGGCGTCGGGCCCAAAACCCGGCACGCCTTACTGGCCCATTTCAAGACCGTCGACAGCATCCGTAACGCCGATGAAACAGCACTTTTGGAGGTCGTCAACCTGAAGGTCGCCAAGGCCATCCAAGCCCATTTCGCAGAAGTTTCAGGGAAGTAAGCGTTCAGGGTCTAGAACCAAGCGGCACGTCGTGCCAAACCAGCGGATGCGGTTACGGGCGATGAACCGGTAACCCACATTCAACAGCGGCCGTGCAAAGGGCAGCGTCAATGCGCGAGCCATGCATCCGGGCAACCCGGGCATGCGTCGGGCAATCGCTGCGAGGCCGTCCGATTCCACGCTCAAGGCGCCTTCTTCCCAAACCACCAAGGTGTTCAGCGGCGGGGTGCGGAGTTCTTCATGAACGCGTTCCTTGGCCGTCTCTCCCTGGAGCGGCGCAAACCGCACATCTGCATCGGTATGGTTCCACAGCCATCGAACGGCCCGATCGCACAACCCGCAGGCCCCGTCAAAAAACACGATCACGCCCAACGGAACCGGGGATCTTCCATACCTCGAGTCAGAGCCGAATACCCTTCAACCAGTTCTGTCATGACTGCGGCTGCTGGTTTGACCGCTTGAATGAGGCTACTCACTTGGCCGATTTCGAGCTCGCCGTTGTCAAGGTCGCCCTCAAACATGCCCTTTTTGGCTCGGCCCCGGCCCAACAAAGTTTTCAATTCCTCTGGAGATTGACCGCCGTTTTCTGCTTCCACCACTTGCCGAGCAAATGCATTATCCAGCAACCGTACCGGCGTCAACGCCTTTAGACTCAACCGAGTCGCCCCTTCGCCTGCCGCAACCACCTCATCCTTGAATGCCTGGTGCGCGGAAGATTCCACCGTGGTCACAAAACGGCTGCCAATTTGAACGCCTTCTGCACCCAAGGCAAAAGCCGCAACGATGGCCCGCGCATGCCCGATGCCTCCGGCCGCAATCACCGGTACATCGAGCGTATCCACCACAGAAGGCACCAAGCAAAGTGTTGTCGTCTCCTCCCTTCCATTGTGGCCCCCAGCCTCAAACCCTTCGGCCACTATCGCGTCGACGCCTGCCGCTTGCGCTTTCAGAGCAAACTTCACGCTGCTGACAACGTGCACCACTCGGATGCCTTGTGATTTCAAGTGTTCGGTCCAGGTTTTGGGGTTGCCCGCACTGGTGAACACAATCGGTACGCCCAATTCCACGATCGTGGCCATGTGCTCTTCAATCGACGGATACAACAACGGGACGTTCACCGCAAAGGGCCGGTCGGTCGCCGCTTTGCATTTCAGGATTTGATCGCGCAGTACTTCGGGGTACATGGAGCCTGCGCCAATGATGCCGAGACCGCCAGCGTTGGAGACCGCGCTCGCGAGTTCCCAGCCGCTGCACCAAATCATTCCCGCCTGGATGATCGGGTATTGGATTCCAAAAAGTTCCTTAATGCGATTCATAGCTCGAATAAGGCCAAGTTAGCCTGTTCTGCTTCGGCGCTTTGAACGCGCTCCGAAAAATATGCCCGAGCCGCAAGAGACTTGGTCTTCCACACTGCATGGTTCAAGGTCAACGCCTCGTTCAATCCGGCGTGCCATTCCGATTCATCGAGCGGCCAATCCCACCCGACGTTGTGTGCCTCAAGGCCGCGCCACGGGGTTCGGTCGCTGATGAGCACCGGACACCCATGGGCCCACGCTTCTACAATCGAGTGGCCAAAGTTTTCTTGGGTCGTCGGGGAGAGCAGGTAGTGCGCGGCTTGAAAATGAGGCCCCAATTCCGACGGCGGCATGCCCCCGTGAAACACCACTTCGACCGCAAAATTTTTGGCCGCCAAGTGTTCCAACTCGGTTTGGTAAGCCGCATCCTCCACCGGACCGATAAAATTAACCGTGACGGGGCGAGACGCCTTCGCTCCGAGGACCGCTTGTAAGCCGAAATACAGGTTTTTCACCCGGTGAATGCGGCCGATGACGGCGATGTTCCAGCTGTCGTCTGGGCGTGAGGGGATTTCGGAGGGCTGTGGTGAGGGGAGATTTTGCGCGACTGCGATTTGTGCGCGGGGAAAAGCCCGTCGGACCTCCGTGCCTTCTTGCTCAGAGGAGGCGTGCCATTGAACGCGATCCATCCATCCCATGCCCCGGGCCAAAGCCAGAAACAGCCGCTTTTTCAGGGGTTTGATGGAAAGTGCTGCTTCACCGAGCATACCCCGCGGCGCCATAATAACGCGCACGTTGGGTCGTTGCCGAAGAACGTGCAATGGCAACAAGGTGAAGCCTCTCGAAAACAAGCTGTTCAAGTGAATGACCTCCGGCTTTACCTCATCCAAAATATCCCGCCACTGGCCCTTATCGATGCCTGATGTGTAGCGAACCTGGATCTTGGCGGTGCCCGTTTCAACCGTACTCCATTGATCGGTTCGAACGTCAAGGGGTTGCTCTTCGTCCAAATCGCGGTTGCCCGTTACCACCCAAACCTCATGCGTTTGAGAAAGAAAGGCCGCCAAGTTGTAGGCGCTTCGAATCGGACCGCCAGCCTTGAATGCCGGTGGGAACCAATCGACCGCTATCAACACGCGCTTTTTCACGTCATGCAATTCGATTTTGTTTCATCCAATGCCCAAGCACCACCAATGACCACACTCGCGAAAACGACCAGCGTGGGCTTCCTTGTATGAAGGCATTCCAAATGGATTGCACCTCTCGTTCGGCAAAAGCCCCCAATTCTGACAGCACCACCAACCCTTCTTCACACATGGGCTTCAGCGCGGTTCGCATCCAAACTTCCCAAGGCAAGGCGAAGCCCATCTTCGGGCGGTCGATCACTTCGCGCGGGAGCAAATCTGGCAACGCATCCGTGAGTAATTGCTTGGGCGAGTGCGGCCACTTGTCCTCATCTGATACCGACAAAGCGGCAGCGACCACTTTGTGGTCGAGGAATGGTACACGCACCTCCAGCGCGTGGGCCATAGACATTTGGTCCGTATCGCGCAGCAAGGTGTGCTGCATGTACGTGCCCATTTCCGCGATGCTCACCTGGCCCAGCATGGGGAGCTTCTCGCCACGGCTCTTGGGGCCCAACTCTTCCAGCAGGTGGTTGTACACAGCATTCGGATGTTCCGCCAGACCCGGTGCCAATCGGCGTATATCCCGGTCAAGGAAAACTTGACGCGACAGCGGGTAAGTGTGCAGCAGATCAAAGTAATACCCGGCGAGCGCCTCGGCTTTTTTGTACGCCGTGATGTCCTTTTTGTATGCGGCATACGCACCACCAGCAAGCTTGCGGAGGCCTTTGGGCCAGGAGCCCAGCCACCGCTGGTCCCACAACGATTTCGTCCGCTGAAACACCGGGTAGCCGGCAAATAATTCATCGCCCCCCAACCCACTCAAGGCAACGGTGATTCCGTAGGCCTTGGTCGCTTTGCTCACCACATAGGTGTTTGGTCCGTCACCACTCGGGTGATCCATGGCTTGCAACGCTGCAGGCACTTCTTCGAGGAACGCATCCGGAGTCAAGCGGATTTCGTGGTGATCGGTGTCAAATCGTTCAGCAATTAGGCGCGAATAGGGACTCTCGTCAAATTCTCCTTCGTTGAACGTCACGCTGAACGTCGAGATGCGCTGCTCAGTAGCTTGTTTCATCAAGCCGACGATGGCGCTCGAATCAATCCCACCGGATAAAAAAGCACCCAACGGCACATCCGAACGCAACCGCAATTCCACAGAACGAGAAAGGGCCTCATAGATCCGCGCCAACTCCTCCTTCCGTGAGCGCCCCGAAGGCGTCGCCGACGCAGCGGGATCCCACCAACGACCGGTTTCTGTCTCCTCGCCCTGCAACCGCATCCAATGGCCAGCCGATAACAAGCTCACCCCCTTCACGATGGTTCGAGGCGCGTGTACCGTCTGGTAACGAAGGTAATCGGCCAAGCCCACCGGGTCGTGTTTACGCTCAATCCAATCCGATGCCAGCAAGCTGCGCACTTCACTCGAAAACACCACCATGTTGTCGGCGTGGGCGTAATACAGCGGCTTAATGCCCATGCGGTCTCGGGCCAACGTCAATTCTCGACAAGCTTGATTCCAATATGCAAAGGCAAACATCCCGTTGAATTCGGTCAGTGCTGCCCGGCCCCAAACCTGCATGGCCGCGAGAACGACCTCGGTATCGCTGTCAGTTTGAAACGCATAATCGCCACTAAGCTGCGTGCGCAATTCTCGATAATTGTAGACTTCACCATTGAAGACAATCACATCGCCCGTTGCGCTATCAATAAACGGTTGGTTGGAGACTGTACGCATATCGATGATGCTCAGGCGTCGGTGGCCCAACACCACCTCGTCTTCCTCCATCCATACCCCTGACGCATCAGGTCCTCGGTGCGCAATGGCCTCTACCATGCGCCCTACAGCGCCGCAGGCCTCTGGGAATCGAGACCGATCATTGATGCCGTATACGCCTGCGATTCCACACATCGCTTGCTACTCCTCTCCTTCGTTTGACTTCTGGATGCCGTCCCAACCCTGGGCCTTGAGTGGCGTTTCGAGGCCGTTTTTGGTGACCAGCGTTTTTTCTTCGGCGTCCTCGAGCATGTGGCCAATCACGGACAATTTGGGGTGGTTGCGCACCTTTTCATATTCGTCCTGGGAAATCGTGAAGAGCAGTTCGTAATCCTCGCCGCCGCTGAGCATGCAGAGCGTGGGGTCGAGGTTGAAGGCACGGGCGGTCTTATACGTGTGGGGGTCGATGGGCAGTTTGTCCTCATAGAGTTTGACACCCCGTCCCGAGGAGGCACACAGGTGGAAAACCTCCGATGCAAGCCCGTCAGAAATATCAATCATCGACGTCGGCTTGAGGCCGAGCTCGGCCAACTCGCGGATGACGTCGGTGCGCGCCTCGGGCTTCAACTGGCGTTCAAGGATGCCCTCGTGGCCGCTAAGGTCCGGCTGGGCCGTAGGGGCAGATTGGAAAACAACCTTCTCACGTTCCAATACCTGCAGACCCATGTAAGCGCCGCCCAGGTCACCGGTCACCACCAACAAATCACCAGCCTTAGCTCCCGATCGCGAAACCGCTTGGTCACCGTCGACCAGCCCCAAGGCCGTGACAGTGATCATCAAACCGGACGTAGAAGATGAGGTGTCGCCGCCAACGAGGTCCACCCCATAAACCGCACACGCTTTGTGCACACCGGTGTAGAGCTCGTCGAGCGCTTCAACCGAGAAGCGGCTGCTCACCGCAATGGACACCGTGACCTGTGTGGGTAAAGCGTTCATCGCGCAGATATCGGAAAGGTTCACCGCCACTGCTTTGTAACCAAGGTGCTTGAGGGGGGCGTACGAAAGATCGAAATGAACCCCCTCAACGAGCATGTCGGTGGACACCACCACACGTTTGCCCTCGGGGTTGATGACCGCTGCATCATCACCAATGCCCAACAATGAAGACGGCTGGCGGAGCACCGTTTGTTCCGTCAATCGGCGGATCAATCCGAACTCACCCAATGACTCAATTTCCGTGCGTTGCATGCCTCAAAGGTACCGTTGAATCTTTTTGCCAATCAACGAACTGGAGGCGCATCCAGAACCCGCAACACCTCACCGACAAAATGCAGTTCCAAGCCTGCAAAGGGGTGGTTAAAATCCACCACAACAGAATTCAACCGCAGCTCCGCCACCACACCAATGACTTCTTCGCCGTCTTCCGTTTGCATGGGAACCACCTCTCCGATTTCCAGTACACTTTCGTCCAATTCGCCGTCCACGATGAAAGCGGATTTGGGCACTTCAACGTAGGCCTCCTCGTCCTCTTCGCCGTACGCGTCTTCGACCGAAAGCTTGAAGTCAAAAGAGTCGCCCGGCTTCAGGCCGTTCAATGCCGCTTCAAACGCCGGAAGGACCTGCTCTTCTCCCGTCATGAATCCAAAGGGGGCGTCCGCTGGGCAGATTTCCAACTCCTCTGAATCACCATTAGCTTCTCGAAGGATGTAGCTGATTTCGACGAATTTTCCGGGGGCAATGGATGCGTTGTTCATGCCACGAAAGTAGGCGGTTGGTGTAAATTGGCCACATGCAGCACTCACATCTTATGCGAATCGTTGGGCTGGGCGCCTTGGCCCTTTTGTTGGCCCTGCCCGTCCTGTCCCAAGAATCCGCTGACCAAAGTCTTTTTCGCGCGCCGCGCGTGTTCAACCCAGTGCAGTGCCACCACTACCGCCACCAGGCTGATGAACGCCGGGACGTCGAACCCACGCCTGCGCCTCGGTGGATGATGAACTACGACATGGAACCCTCCATTGCGCGGAGCGATTCATTCGATGTGCACACGTACGAGTTGACGTTGGACGTGACCGATTATAGTTACCAGCTCCTCGACGCCCACGCAGCCATTGAGCTGGAGGTATTGGATGCGGCGGCCACGGACCTTTGGTTCGACTTGGTGGAATTGACTGTGGACAGTATCCACATCAATGGCGCTGCGGTGGCTTTTGATCAAGGAGAATCAGAGATGCACATCGATGCGCCGGAAGGCGGCTGGGCCACCGAGCAGATCTACGCCATCGACGTCTGGTACCAAGGCTCGCCATACCAAGATCCCTACTGGGGCGGTTTTTATTTCGTGAGCGACTACATCTACAACTTGGGCATCGGGTTGACCACCATCCCGCCCAACTTTGGCAAGGTGTGGTACCCGTGTTTTGACAACTTCGTCGAGCGCGCCACCTACACTTACCACGTCACCAGTGCCGGCGGACGCACGGCGCATTGTCAAGGCCACCTCATTGGTGAACAGGTGTTGGCTGGCGACACCATTCAGCGCAGCTTCGAGCTGACCCACCCCATTACGACCCACCAATCCGCCATCGCGGTGGCGCCTTACGTGGACTCGAATTACGTGCATACCGGAGTTTATGGGGACGTGCCCGTGCGCCTCACCAGCAAGCCCGAGCACATCGGGCCCATGGTCACGAAATTCCAGGAGTTGGGCTTCGCAATCGACGCCTTGGAATACTGGTGGGGGCCTTACGCCTGGGAACGCGTCGGGTACGTGTTGACCACCGACGGCGCCCTCGAAATCCCCACCAACATCGCTTATCCGCAATTCATGGTGGGCGAAGGGCTCGTGGCCAACGGCGACCTGTTCAGCCACGAACTCGGACACCATTGGTGGGGCGACATCGTTGCGCCGCGCATCCATAACCACATGTGGCTGAAGGAAGGGCCTGCGGAGTACAGCTCACACCTGTTCGTCGAGTGGAAAGACGGCGAAGAAGCTTTCATTGATGTGGTCAAAGACAACCAGCTGTTTGTCCTTGAAGAGTGCCACATCCAAGACAACGGCTTCCACCCGCTTTCGCCCATGCCCGATGAGGAAATCTACGGACGCCACACCTACTACAAAGGCGCATCGATTGTGCACAACCTGCGTGCCTACCTCGGCGACGAACTGTTCCGATCCGGGATGCAATCGGTGCTGGCCGAGCTGTATGACAGCTACATGGACGCTGCCCAGTTCGAGGCAACCTTGGAGGAGGTCACCGGTGTGGACATGACACCGTGGTTTGAAGCCCAAGTGCTGCAGCCGGGGTTCTCCACCTGGGTTCTGGATTCCGCGGTGACGACGGGGGCGCAGCAGTCGATGTTGCACTTACAGCAAAAACTCCGCGCCTGCGACAACTACCACATGTCGGAGCCGTTGGATGTGGCCGTTTGGGACGCCAATTGGAACCGGTACGACACCGAAATCGTCGCAAGTGGCCAGTACGATGAGGTCGTGATTGACCACCCCGGAATCGACCAACCGGCGCTCATCGCGCTCAACCCAAACGGGCGCTTGAACCAAGGCCGCATGGACTTCATGTACACCATCGACGACACCGAGGGCATCCAAAACTTGCCCTGGGTGCAAATGCGGGTGGGATGCGATGCGATGCCGGAAGGGGACTCTGCGCTGGTGCGGGTTGAGCACCACTGGGCGGCCCCCGACCAAGGGCCCGTCGCACCGTACCTAGACGAGCTCAGCACCACCCACTTTTGGGTGGTCGACGGCATTTGGCCCGAAGGCACCCACCTCGATGCGCGGTTGCAATACTACGGAAACGATGTCAACGCATTGGATTATGAACTCTACGGAGGTACTGAGGCCAGCGGTTTTCTCGCGTGGCGTCCTGATGCCAGCGAGCCTTGGCAGGAGTGTCAATCCTACGAATGGCAGCCCGGTTCGCTTGCCAACGGCGCCGGCCTCTTCCGGGTGTTGGACTTGAAGAAAGGGCAATACGCCTTTGCCAAAGGGGACGTCTATGTTGGGCTCGAGCCTGAGCCTGCAGGCGCGCTCGCCAACGTTTGGCCGAATCCCTTTGTAGACCAACTCACCGTGCGCAACAACACCGAAATCCATCGGTTGAACGTGTGGAATGCCGCCGGCCAATTGACGGCATCGGTACGCCCTCCTGCGGGCACGACCCAATGGCAATTAGACGCCTCCAATTGGAGGGCCGGCACGTACGTCATAGGCGTCAACAACCAGCCGGGACAGACCGTCGTAGTGAAGTGATCAGTGCTGGACCGGACGGCAGGCAACCTTGCCGCGCCCAGCGAGCCAGGCGGTTTGTCCATCTGGGGTGAACCGAACTGTGTAGAAATTGCTATCAGGCTCAGTAGTCCAAGTTGCGCCGCCGTCCCCTGAACGGCTGATCCCTGGAATGCCTACGGCCCAAATCGATTGACAGTCGGAGTGCGGCACGTACTGCACGCACGATCGGTAGCCCGGACCGGCACCTGGCGTCACTAATTCCCAAGTCGCTCCGCCATCTGCAGTGGCAATTTTGTTGGCCGCATTATCGTCCATCACTTCCCAATTTCCGCCCCACCCCATTCCGTTTGCCTCATCGCAACGGGCTACGCTGAACATTCCCGTCATAGCTCCTCCCTGCACAATAGGTGTCTCGACCACTTCCCAAGTTCGCCCCCGATCCGGCGAGCGAAAAATCCGTGAAGCCACGCCCCCTGTGGCAATCCACACCTCATCCCCCCGCAATGCGATATTCCCGTTGGAGGCGGCAAATGCAGCTTCCTCTGCCGGCGGCAAGTCCTCACAAGACACTGCCGACCACGTCTCCCCGCCGTCCCGGGTGACTATAACGCACAAGCATGCTCCCAACGGATCGCCCATGGCAATGCCCTCCCGGTTGTCCCAGAAGTGCATGCTGTCAAAAAAGGCCAGGGAATCCGTGTTAGTGTACACCACGCTCCAGGTGTCTTCGGTGTGCAGTTTACGGTAGAGAAGAGCCGGCGACACGATGCTCAAAATGAAAGCCGCCTCGTCGGTCACCGCGACGGAACGGAAGGCTGGTGTGTCCCCTTTTGGGCTTCGCAGCGTATCAATAGCCCACACTCCATCTGCATGGTGCCCGACAAGCCCCGCCGAACCAGCCCACCATACGTCGCCATTGGGCGCCACAGTCAGGGCGCGAATGCTGGAGTCAAAATCCCATTGCGCAGGCGTGGTTTCCGGTGCGCAACCAATTGCCGCCCACGACAACACCGCCAACCAAAACCCAGCTCCCCTCATGGCGTCGGTACGGGCGTTGGGGCTTCGTACCAGACGAGAGAGCGCACAATGGCCTCGACTTCGCGCATGTATTCGCGTTTGTCGAAGAAGGGGGCGTAAGCGTATCCCTCCACCGTCACCAATTCTCCGCTGCGCTCATCGTAGGTGGTAAGGCTGTAAAACGGCCCGCCCATGTAGTCGCCTTCGATGCGCCACAATCCGCGCAATTCAGAGGTAAAACCGCCATTAAATACCACCTCCTCGTACGAAGGGGTGTAGCGTATTTCAGTTGTCATGAACGAGCGAGGCGTTGGACCGGGCACGTGGTCCTTGAGCACTTCATTCCTCTTGCTTAACCGGGCTTGCATCGAAAACTGATCATCGCTTGAGTACGGCTCGCGGTAAACAAAAAAACCCTGCTGAACGTCGTGGTTGTCCCCGCCTTTCATTCGGGTCAATTGGCGATCAATCCACAGAAAGTCGGCCGCCTTTTTGGCCCATCGGGCATCGCGTGGGACGGTGAGTTGAAGCCCTGCTCGTTGGCCTAATTCGTCGCGGATCACCTCGTTTTCACTCAAGCCAATGAGCCCCGCGTAGCGATCCACCTCAATCCGATGAAATGCGCTCAGCAGCTCCAAGCCACGAGCATCCAAAGCCGTTGCCAACCCTGCCGCGTCGCGGGCTTTACCGACGACGTACAGCTGTTCATGGGCATATTTTTCCTTAAAAATCTTGATTTCCGGGATCTGGGTATCCACGCGATCTGCCAACTCGAGGATGATGACGTTGCGGTGCGGTTTCCAAAACCGGTCAAACGACTCTGGCTCGAGGTGCACGAGGTCGAACCACGGCTCGTATTGCGGCAAAACCGGAAAGGGCTGGTCAAAAATCGCCCGCAGGGTGTCGCCCGCTGCTCCGCTCCACACCGTTTCATCGCAGACCACCACAATTTCACCCGCCGCGCCGACTTTCCCCGTCAAGGCTGAACGCGCGCCCTCCTGGCTTCCGCATGAAGCGAGCACAACGCAAAGGGCAATAACGACGGATTTAAAGCTTACTGGGGTCTGCATGGATGATCAACTTTTGCCCGATTCGAATCATGGATCCGGATAGGTCGTTCCATTCTCTGAGCTGCCGGACACTTACTCCATAGCGGTCAGCGATCTTTCCCAGTACGTCGCCGCTCTTTACTCGGTAGGTTACCGGCTCCGGAACAAATACGATTTCCGGGTTTCTTTCGGGTTCGATGAGCCGCATGCTATCTTGGAAGGCCAAAAAAGCCGGGATCTCCATCTGGGGCAATACGAGTGGCCAATGTCCCTCTGTGGCGGGAACAATGTCCATTCGATACATGGGGTTCAACCGTGCGAGCGTCGATTCATCGAGGTCCAATAGCGGGGCGATTTGGTCAAAGCGCATCACCTCGTCCACCATCACGGTGTCCAGAAACGCAAAATGTGGCGCGACATCGCGGGGGAAAATATTGTGTTCGGCGGGGAACTCCATGATGTAAGTCACCGCCATGAAGGCAGGGACGTAATTACGGGTTTCACGCGGCAGGAAAAACCGAATCTCCCAGAAGTTTCGTTTGCCCCCGCTGCGGCGAATCGCTCGGTTCACATTGCCAGGACCGGCATTGTACGCAGCCAACGCGAGGTACCAATCGTCGTACAGGGAGTACAGTCGGCTCAGGTACTTGCAGGCCGCCTCCGTGCTGCGGACCGGATCCCGCCGTTCATCGATGTATGAGTCAATGCGCAGGCCTTGATACTTGGCCGTCGCGTACATGAACTGCCACAGACCGCGGGCACCGGCGTGGGAACAGGCCATCGGGTTCAGCCCGGATTCCACCACTGCAAGGTACTTCAGTTCCAAGGGGAGGCCGTGGCGATCGAGGGTTTCTTCAAAAAGGGGAAAGTAGCCTGGAGCACGTCCGAGCATGGTGCCTAGGTGCTTCTTGCGTTTGCTGGCGTAAAAGGCGATGCGCGAATGAGCCACCGGATTCCAAGCGAGGTCCAACGGCGATCGGCTATCAAGCCACTCCATGCGAGCCTGTATGGCGGCTGTATCCAGTGCCGGGGTTTCGCCCTCTTCATAATTGTGGATATTCAGCAGACTGGTGTCCGAAGAAAAGCACCAGTTCTCTTCAAGGTAATCGAGCCACGCCAATTCCGATGGAGAAGGCCCTAGGAGCAACGACTCATCAGCGCTAAATGCGACGGTATCGGATGCGAGCGTGTCGGAAATGGCAAATTGTTCAGCCGTCGGAGTCGAGGCGTGGCCCCAACCCATGGCCGCAGCCAAGCTGAGTGCACATGCACAAAGGTGCGCCGTCATTCGCTCCATTAGCGCTCAGAACCGTCTTGTTCCTTCTCATCTTTGTTGGTCGCGTCTTTGAATTCCTTCACGCCCCGCCCAAGTCCCTTCATCAACTCAGGAATTTTCTTTCCGCCAAACAACAAAAGCACCACAAGTGCGATGAGCAGAATAGAACCGGGATTCATTGCATTGAACATGGCCAAAAATTTTTCCGAAGGTCTGAAGAAATTACCAATCCCGCACGCTTCGGGGCACGGGGTTACGAACAGGCCAAAGCGCAATTGTCAATCAAGCGAACCCCGCCCACTTCAGCGGCGACAATGGCAAACGCCTCGGAGTCGACAGGCCCATCATGCAGCGGCCTAAACGACGAGCCATTCACCACATCGATGTATTCCAACTCCAAACCCTCCATCTCAGCCGCTTCCGACTCGATCGCCCGAAGCGTGGTTGGGATGTCACCTTGGTTACAAACCTCTTTTTTGATGCGGTTCAGCCAGCAGTAAAGGATGAGGGCTGTCTGTCGGGATTCTCCAACCAGCCGAACATTACGGCTGCTCATGGCCAATCCATCGGATTCGCGAATCAGCGGGCAATCTACGATTTCAAGACCCATGAACTCCTCTTTAGCCAGCCTCCGGATTACCGCCAGCTGCTGCAAATCTTTCTTCCCAAAGAATGCCGCATCTGCCTCCACCGCTGAAAACAGTTTGCGTACCACAGCGACCACGCCATCGAAGTGGCCTAGGCGTTTCTGTCCTTCGTACGCCAAGGTCAATTGCCCGTAATCCACCGGTGCAACTGCGAGATCACCTCCATACAGCTCCTCCACATGGGGGGCAAAAACCACCGTGGCGCCAGCTTGCTGCGCGACTTCTAGATCCTTATCGATCGTCAGGGGGTAAGTCTCAAAGTCTTCTCGGTTGTTGAATTGGGTCGGATTTACGAAAATGCTCACAACAACCTCCTCACACGCCTGTGCTGCCTTTTCAATGAGCGAGGCATGCCCCGGATGCAGTGCTCCCATGGTGGGCACAAAACCCACCCGTTTGTCCTCCGCCCTTGATGCGTGGATAAAGCGTTTAAGCTCATTGATTTTCGTGCACCTATTCATCGCCTGAACCCCTTGTTTTGCCCGGATTTACTTGGATTTCGGCCGAAAATTACGTACATTTGATGTTCGATCGAACCAAACAAACCACTGGCCGCCATGGAGAAAGCAAGAATCCTCTACATATCTCAACACATTGTACCATTCTTGCCCGCGACCCAGATGAGCTCTGTAAGCCGAAATCTCCCGCAGGCAGTGCATGAGAAGGGACGAGAGATTCGCGTTTTCACTCCTCGTTTTGGCAAAATTAACGAGCGCCGTCACCAACTTCACGAGGTGATTCGTCTTTCCGGCATGAACCTCTTGATTGACGACACGGACCATCCGCTCGTCATCAAGGTAGCGTCCATTCCAACGGCGCGCATGCAGGTCTACTTTATCGACAACGACGAGTACTTCAAGCGCAAGGCTGTGTTGCACGACGAGAACGACAACCTATTCGAAGACAACGACGAGCGAACCATTTTCTTCGCACGAGGCGTCCTTGAGACCGTAAAGAAGTTGGGCTGGGCGCCAGACATCATCCACTGCAACGGTTGGATGACCGCTGCTGTTCCGGTATACCTGAAGCAACTCTTCGCGAGCGATCCCTACTTCGCAGACAGTAAGCTCATCACGAGCATTTACGACGAAGGATTCGAAGGTTCATTGGACAGCCGCATGGCGGAGAAAATGCAGCAAGACGGCATCACTGCAGATTCCGTCGCTTGCATCGAGACGCCCACATTTGATGCGTTGAATGCCCTTTCAATTCAGCACTCGGATGGGCTGATTATTGGTTCGGAACACCTCGCTCCCGAAACCGCCCAATCCATTGAAAATGCGGATGTTCCCGTTCTCGGATACCACGGCGAGGAAGGCTACGTCACCGACATCAACAATTTTTACGATACGATTTTGGAGGGAAAGGCTGAGGCTGTCTCGTAATTGTTGAACTTCGCGGCATGATAAAGATCACCGCAAGTCAGTACGGGGCAGTCGTGGCGAGTATCTTAGGGTTCGCCATCCTGACCGGTTGCAAAAAGCCAACCACTGACATCGGGCTAGAGTTCGCTCAGGACGATTTACTGAGCTTACATCAAACCGACACCCTTGCGTTGAGCTTTGAAACAGTTCGAGAAGACAGCTTGGAAACAAGCCACCTCAGCACGGCCGTTTTAGGAAACATGGACCATCCGTTTTTCGGGATGCACAAGGGATCATTTGCCGCACAGCTCCGGCTGAGCGCCCCGGATATTGATTTTGGTCCAAATCCCGTGGTCGACAGTATTTACCTGTCTTTGCACTACAGCGGTGACCGGTACGGACAACTCAGCCCCCAGAATATCCACGTCGAAGCGCTGGTCGACACTCTTTCCTTGGATTCGGACTACTATTCCAACGCATCCTTTGCGACTACGGAGATCAACCTCGCCGACCCCGCCTTTCAGCCCGTGGTGCTGAATCCAGGGGAAATCTTGTACATCAATGGCGATACCGTGGCCCCAGAGGTTCGGGTCTACCTCGACAATACGTTTGGGCAATCCTTGCTCGATGCTGATTCCTCGGCCTACGATTCTAACCAAGATTGGCGGGAATATTTCCCCGGCTTGCTCATAGCCCCAGACCCCAATGGACCCGGTCAAGGTGCGGTGGGCATCGATGTCACTACAGGCTTGAGCCGCATGCGGATGCACTACCACAGCGACACAGATAGCGCAGCCACTTACGATTTCATCATCAACGCACTTAGCCCACGAACCAACCTCTTCGAGCACCAATGGTCCCCGCCTTTCCAAGCGTTGGATGAATCCTATATCACTGCGTTGGATGGCTCCTTGCTCTGCGGTATCTTCTCTGGCGCCGGGCTCAAAACCCGCATTCAATTCCCCGGGCTCGCCGCTTGGGAGGCTGAACGCGACGACGACCGTGCGGTGCATAAGGCAGAATTGTGGTTGCCTGTGGACCCCCAGTATAACGACTCTCGCTACCCCATCCCGTCAGATTTATTCATCCTTTCGGAAAATGAAGCTGGAGAGGCTGTGCCGACGCCAGACCAAACATCCATCGGGCTCGCCATAAACGGAAATTACGACGCCGCAGAAAACGCCTACCGATTCAACATTTCGCAGACTTTTCAGCGAATGCTGAATGGAACATACGAATCCGACAGGCTCTACGTTGTGTCATCTCGGGCGGGAATTTCACTTCAGGGCGTAGTGCTCAATGGACCTGCGGTTTCTTCGATTGAAGGCGACACCACAGGCTGGAAGCCCAATGCCCGCCTCGTGATTACGTGGAGCGAATAGGTGTTCATTTGAATTCGTGTTGCAATGTGTGGTATAGTTGGATATATAGGAGATAAAGACTGCTTTCCCATTCTCATTAAGGGCCTGCAGCGACTGGAATACCGAGGATACGACAGCGCTGGTGTTGCTGTTTTTGATGGCACGGATGCCATACAAATAAAGAAGAAAAAAGGAAAGGTCGAGGACCTGTTGGCCTTCGTTGGCGACGACGTTCCAACCGGATCCACTGGCATCGGGCACACCCGCTGGGCCACCCACGGGCCGCCCAACGACGTCAATGCTCACCCGCATACGGCACGCTTTGGCCGCCTCGCCATGATCCACAACGGAATCATCGAGAATTACGAATCACTTCGCACCAGCCTCGAGGCGAATGGCCACGCCTTCGTCAGCGACACCGATACCGAGGTGCTCATCCACCTCATCGACGAAGTCCAAAGCCGAACAAACGCATCCGTCACAGATGCAGTGCAGATGGCCCTCAAGGAAGTGGAAGGAGCCTATGCCATTGCCATCATCGACGCTAACGAACCGGACTTGCTCATTGCCGCACGCAAATCAAGTCCTCTCGTCATTGGCGTGGGCGAAGAGAATGAATTTTATATCGCTTCCGACGCCACACCGATCATCGAGCACACGCAAAACGTAATCTACTTGGACGACGAAGAGGTAGCGGTCATGCACCGGAAAGACGGCCTGACCATTCGGAACCTTCAAAATACAGTCATCACGCCGGAGATTCACGAGCTCGAAATGCAGATTGAGGCCATCGAAAAGGGCGGTTTCGACCACTTCATGCTCAAGGAAATATTCGAGCAACCGAATTCCATCATCGACTCGATCCGCGGACGCATGAGCGTATCGCGTTCGGAAATCAAGATGTCCGGCATCGACGAACACTGGGAAAAGTGGGCCGCTGCGCAACGCATCCTCATCATCGCATGCGGGACCAGCTGGCACGCCGGGCTCGTAGCAGAATACCTCTTTGAGGATTTTGCCCGCATCCCCGTTGAGGTGGAATACGCTTCGGAATTCCGTTACCGCAACCCCATCATCCGTCCAGACGACGTGGTCATTGCCATTTCCCAGTCTGGTGAGACGGCTGATACCCTCGCTGCAATACAATTGGCGAAGCAGCAAGGCGCACATGTCTTCGGCGTATGCAACGTCGTTGGATCGAGCATCGCCCGCGAAACGGACAGCGGTGCGTACACACACGCCGGACCAGAGATTGGTGTTGCTTCGACGAAAGCATTTACCGCCCAGTTGACCGTCCTCACCTTGATCGCCATGCTCGTCGGAAAGAAGAAAGGGCAACTGTCTGCCCAACGGTTCAGCCGTTTGCTCGTGGAGCTTAACGCCATTCCGAACAAAGTCCAGAAGCTCCTGGAACAAGACGCGCGAATCAAAGAAATCGCACGCCACTTCGTCAACAACGAAAACGCCCTCTACCTCGGCCGTGGTGTGAATTTCCCGGTGGCGTTGGAAGGCGCCTTGAAGCTCAAAGAAATCAGCTACATCCACGCTGAAGGCTACCCCTCGGCAGAAATGAAGCACGGCCCAATTGCCCTTATTGACGAGGAAATGCCTGTCTTCTTCATCGCAACTGCCGACGACGTCTACGAGAAAATCGTTTCGAACATCCAGGAGGTCAAAGCACGTGGTGGACGCCTCGTCGCTCTGGTTTCCTCCGGGAACCAAGACTTGAAGCAGTTGGCCGAATTCGTCATAGAAGTGCCGAAAACAGACCAAGCACTCGCGCCCCTCCTCACGGTCGTTCCACTACAGTTGTTGAGCTACCACATCGCCATGATGCGGGACTGCAACGTGGACCAGCCCCGCAACCTCGCTAAGAGCGTTACCGTTGAGTAATCGCTTATTCAGCAAACTCCTCCAACCGGTCGAGCAGCGCTTCGATATCGCTGTCCTCGGTCAATGGGTTTTGGAAGGTGCACCGAAGCCACGTTTCGCCGTTTAAAACTGTCTTAACGATATAATGCGGACCATGTTCCAACATGGCGTGACGGAGAGCCGCATTGTCTGCTCCATTCAACCGAAAACACACAATGTTGGAGTATGGCTGCGCGAAAAGCTGCCAAGACGACCGCTGCGCAATCGCATACGCCGCCGTTTGTGCCCGGTCCACAAGTCGATCAACCAAGCTCTCCCACAGTTTATGGCCGTGGGCCTCCCAAATGCCAAACACGGCCACACTCAGCATGCGTTTGGTGCACTCAAAGGTTCGTTTGCTCAGATTCCACCACTCCTCTTGCTCATTTTCGTACAAGTACGCTGCCTCTTGACTAAATGCCGCGTATGCATCCGAGCCGTTGCGGTAGAACAAGCCTGTGCACAAAGCCGGCACGCCGAGCATCTTGTGAAAATCCATGGCCACCGAATCCGCCATCTCCATTCCTTTCAGCGGGGCCTTATTGCGTTCTGAGAAGACCTGTGCTGCGCCATGTGCGCCGTCCACGTGGAGCCATAGGTCGTTTTGCTGCGCAAACGAAGCGAGCATTTCCAAATCGTCAAACGTCCCTGTCGAAGTCGTGCAGGCATTGCCAACCACAGCGATAACTTCCATTCCTTGGGCCGTGGCCTCCTCAAGCGATTCTTGCAAAGCTTCTGGATCGATTTGATGGTTGCCCAGCGTGCGAACCTTCACGGTGCCCGCCGCGCCCCAGCCCATGACGCGAACCGCCCGGTCCACGCAGTAGTGCGCTTGCTCGCTGACCATGACCGCACATGGTCGCATGGAACCATCCTTCCACGAATTGCCAGAAGCCTTTCGCTGACGAGCGGCGAGTAAGGCGGTCAGACTGGCAAGCGTACCGCCGTGGCACAAAATGCCGCTCGCCCCAGGCCCCAAACCCATGAATTGAGCAAGCTCCTGCATCACTGCCTCTTCCATGGGGCTGCTTGCCGGCCCCATTTCATCAATGGCCATGCCGTTATTGAGCAGTGCCGTTGCAGCCTGTAACCACGCCAATTGGGGAAGCGGAACCGCTACCTGATGGCCCGCATAGCGTGGATCGTGCAGCCGATTGGATTGTGCCAACACCTCCTCGAGCAAATTCTCCTTCCAAAGCCGGCCCGATTCAACAGCCGCATTATTTTTAAGCCTTGATTTCCAGTGTGCTAAGCGTGAATCTGGCGGGGTGAAAGGCAACACACAATCATGGAGTTTATCCTGCGATTCGGCCAGGAAATCCGCCAACTGTTCGACCATTTCACCACCGCTTGTGCGGAAGGCATCAACGGTGTAAAAGTTCGACCAATGGTGAGGAACGTTCGGTTTTGAACAGGCTTTCATGTGCGAAAGTTCGGACGATTGGTGCGTACTTGAATGTTTTTTGCTTTTCTTGCGCTTGGAAATTTCCTGAAACACAACACAACACCATGAAGAAACTCATGTTTACTCTGGCGCTCTCAGCGCTGGTCACGATGGGCGTTCAGGCCCAAAAGCAAATGGGCGATGAGCACAACATCGAGGTGGCTTTCACTCCATTCGGAGGTAGCCCCATCGACGGTTCAACGCTAAAGTACCGAAACTTCTTGGAAGACAACCGTGCCTTCCGCCTGTCCCTCACCGTATCCAATTCCAACGACCTGCACGCTTGGTACCAAGACGGTGAAATCAACGAAGCTGATCCAGTCAGCCCACAGTTGAACATCAACACGAAGAGTTCAACCTACGGAATAGCTCCCGGTTACGAAATGCACTTCGATGGCATGGACAACCTCTCGCCTTACATCGCGTTCGAATTGCCTATCACGATTGGCACCCGTTCGGATACGCAGGAGTTCTGGGGGCCTCAGGACATCAACGATGCCGGTCAACCTGACCAGTACATCGTGTGGAACTTGGGCAATGAGCAAGGTTTTACCACTTTCGGATTCAACATCTTGTTTGGCGCTGACTACTACTTCTCTGATGCCATTTACCTCGGTTTCGAGGCAGGAATCGGTTTCGGCCGTACCACCTTTGGCAACCACACTATCACGACAGACAACTTGACGGCATTCAACATGTACTTCAACAATGCCTTCTCGACAGAGGCAGCAGGAGCTGAAATTGCAGGTGAATTCGTTGGACAATTGCCTTTCAGTGCACTGGATGGTGAGATCTACAACGAATACTGGCCTGATGGTGCGGGCTCTGATGACATCTACTACACTTGGCCTAACCACATCAGCAACACCACCATTGGAAACGTATTCCAAGGCGCTTTACGTGTTGGTTTCTTGTTTGACTGATACGTAGCCAACAGCATTCTTGAAAAGGGCGGCGCCGATGGTGCTGCCTTTTTTGTGCCATACTGATTCCGGCCGTTGTACCTTGTTTCCATGGAAATGGAATTTCAAGGGGTGGCTTTCAAAGCCAACGGCGCAGCCAGCGAGGACCTGAGTATCACCATGGGTGACGGACACGGTTCGCGAGCGTGGTACGTGGATTTTATGAAACTTCAGGTGGTGCGCGCCAACGGATTCTTGGGTTCTGTCGCAGAGGGCGGGGCGGTGAATTTCCGTGACGTGCAGTTCAACCCACACGGCAACGGAACGCACACGGAATGCTTGGGACACATTTCGCCCGAGGCGCATTCCATCAACGAATTGACCTTCCCTGTGCTTATCCCGTGCCTCGTAGTCAGTGTTTTCCCAGAGGCGCACGACGGCGATCAGATCATCACCGAACGGGAATTGGCGCTGTCCATTTCCCAGCATTGGAACGTGCAATCCAACCTTCCCCCCGCGATCATCGTTCGCACGCTGCCCAACGACAAATCCAAGGTTGGGCGCAACTGGTCCAACACGAATCCGCCCTACTTCGATGCAGAGGCAATGACCTGGCTTGTCGAACGCGACGTCGACCATCTAATGGTCGACTTGCCTTCTGTTGATCGGGAAGTCGATGGGGGAGCTCTGGCGGCCCACCATGCCTTTTGGGTCTATCCAGACAGCCCACGGCACCAATCGACAATTACGGAGCTTATTTTCGTCCCGGACTCGCTTCGGGATGGCCGTCATTTACTCAACCTGCAAACTGCCGCATTTGACATGGACGCGACACCGAGCCGGCCCGTAGTGATTCCCTGCCACCAAATTTGAAGAATGACGAGTTTTGATCCCGGCGCAGCCAAGATCTTAACTCTAGGCTATTTCTTCACGAGCTTCGCGTAGCGATTTAAACTAAGACTTACGAACCCATGCTAGAAAAGAGCGGCAACGGTGGGGCTTTCTACATATATAATATCCGGCCAAAAACGTGTCAGTTAATCCGGTCAATTCAACCGCCAAATTCACAAATTCATCTCTAGAGCGCTAACAATGCACTTTTGAAAACTCCACAAAGTGTGTATCATGTACAGGCCGAAAAGTCACAACTTGCACCATCACCAAAAATTTTTTTTATGAAAAATTTACTTACTCTGTGTGCATTTGCGTTGTGCACCTTAACACTCAGCGCTCAGGACGACGGTTCGTCCATGGGAGCTGAAGGTACTTTCTTCCTGGGCTCAGGAGATGCAACACAGTTGCTCAACATTTTTTCTGACAACGGCGTAGGATTGATTTTACCTACAGTCAGCTATTGCCCAGTAGACGACATAGGCATCCAGTTAGCCTTGGGCGGGCCAACAGATGACCTTCAAATGAATTTGGGAGTAGCTTACTTCATCGATGATTACTACGTAGGCGCTAGAGCGTATGATATGGCTGGCGACTTGGATCTTGGTATCGGTGGAGCGAAAATCATCCCATTTATGGGGCCACTTTTTGTAGCTCCAGGAATTGAGTATCGTTTCGGCTTACCTGACGGTGCTAGCGATAATCTTGGTTTAACTATTGGCTTCGGAGCGAGATTCTAAAAGTTAAATGTGAAATTGGAAAGGGCCTCTGAGTGAGGCCCTTTTTTATTTCACGAAAAATTCCAAACCAAAGACCGACCCTTGATCCGGAACCGAACGCAACGTTATTTGGCCATTCAATTGACGGACAATGGAGTCGGTAATAAACAGGCCCAGCCCTGTGCCCTTCGCCTTGGATGTAAAGTGCGGCTGGAAGATCTCTTTCTGCTTGTCTTCTGGAATGCCTATTCCGTTATCCTCCACGGTCAGGAGCGCCTTCCCCTCTGGGTTCACCTCCAATCCTATCGCAATCGACGGATAGGGTTCATTGGTCACTGCGTCAATCGCATTAGCAATCAAATTGTTCATAGCGCGCGTTAGGTGCCCCTTGGAACCGTCGATCATCACGGGTACATCCGGAATGGACATGCGCCATTCGATTTGGGGGGTTGATTGTTCATAGAACGCCGCAACCTCTTTTGTTGTTTGCGCCCAATTCACCGCTTCGAGCGTTTCCAGTCCAACCGCTGCGAGCATGGAGAAATCGAGCGAAATCTCCGCAAGGATATCAATTTGCTCCACCACAACGCGCGTGTAACGTCGCAATCGCTCATCGAAATCTTCTTTCTGATCCAACCACGCACGTTCCAACTGCTGGGCGCCAAGCTTGATGGGCGTGAGTGGATTCTTGATTTCATGGGCCACCTGCATCGCCATCATGCGCCAGGCGCCCTCGCGCTCCTGCTTTGCTAATTCTTGCACGGCCGCATGCAACTGCTCGAGTAGGGCGTTGTATTCATCCACCAACTCGCCAATCGCATCGGCCCGGTCGTACTGAATCGGGTTCTGCTCCACACCTGGCTCAAGCTCGCGCATGCGGTCGCGAATCAACCTGAGGTTCCTCACCAGTCCGTTGGAGAGGATTGCCGCTAATATGGCTCCGCCCAAAAACAGAACGATGTACAAGGGTGCCAACTGCGACCAGAATGCCTTGAAATCCCCCGCCTCCAGCGCCCGTTTTTCATACCGAACACCCACGATCCCAAGCGCAGCTTCGTTCCGGTCACGAACGTTCCAGTACACATTCACCACATCGCTATCCAATTCCCCTTGGATGCGCTCGTCTGACGCTTCCAACGCCGCAAGCACATCCACTGGCAACTGAATGTTCGCCCCTGCATCATCCGTCAAGGTGGATTGCGTCAGCAGTTGACCGTTTGGACGGTACAGCGCAATGTCCATGCC
>CALGDB010000007.1 GCA_937884175.1 uncultured Flavobacteriales bacterium | reverse complement strand
GAATCCGATGCCGTACGCCTTACTCATCAACGGCGGTTTCGGGGAGCACAAGCTTGACGCGCAGCAGTTTACGGGGGGTGGCCGCGTCAATTTTCATTTCGACCCCTTCAAACGTCAAGCCTTCACCATTACGCAAAATCCGGCCCGCTTGTTCGGTGATGAACCCGCCCAGGGTGTCGCTTTCCCCTTTCGCGGCTTCCCAAGGCTCATCGGGAATGCTCAAAATGCGGTATACGTCGATCAGGGCGGTTTTGGCTTCAATGATGAACGTGCGTTCGTCTAACCGTGAGTAAGCGATTTCTTCCGCGTCGAACTCATCGGCGATTTCCCCAACGATTTCCTCCATGATGTCCTCAAGGGTAATGATGCCACTTGTCCCACCGTATTCGTCCACGACGATGGCGATGTGCGTTTTCCGCTCTTGGAATTCGCGCATCAGGTCGTCGATTTTTTTGTTTTCAGGAACGAAATATACCGGACGGATGAGCTCCATCCATACCACCTCGGATTCGGTCAGGAAGGGAAGCAGGTCCTTAATGTGCAGGATGCCGACAATTTCGTCCTGCGAACCGCTATGGACGGGGATGCGGGAGTAGCCTGATTCGACAATCTGGGCGCGCAGTTGTTCCCACTGCTCCTCTAAACTGACCGACTCCATATCGGTGCGCGCGGTCATGACCTGTTTGGCATCCTTGGTGCCGAGGGCGGCGATGCCCTCGAGGATGCGTTGCTCTTCATCCGTGCGCTCGTCGTCGGCGGTTAATTGCAGCACTTGCTCGAGGTCTGAGGCGGAAAGGTCGGCATTGGGCACATCCACGCCCTTGCTGACCCAATTGCCTAGCCGTACCAGCGGTTTCCACACCGGTGTCAGTATTTGACGTCCGACAACAAGTGGCCCAGACATGAACTGGGCAAACTGCAACCGGTTGTTGGTGGCGTAAACTTTGGGAACCACCTCGCCGAAGAGTACGATGAGGAAGGTAACAGCCCCGACGTGCAAGGTCCAGTAGACCCATGGCTCAAGCGAATTAACAGGTAATAAGCGTTCCATCGCCACCGTCGAAATCAAAATGATGACGATATTGGTCAGGTTATTGAGGACCAAAATGGTCGCCAATAAATGGCGTGGTGCTCGGTCGGGATCGGGTTTTTTGAGTAGATCAATGACACGTTCGGCCGCGGCTGATTGTTCGGCTTCTCGTGCCGTTTCGAGCTCTTGAATGTCGGCTGGCGTCAGGCTGAAAAACGCCACTTCAGAGCCTGAGACCAGTGCACTAAGCAACAGCAGCCCCGCAATAATCAGGAAGGGCACCCAAGTCATGGCACTGCCGGCTTCAGCTGCAAGAAGAATGGAATATAAGTCGGGCTCCACGAAGTCGCTTTCCGGTTAGAAGGGCAGGTCGTCCGCGCTATGGGGCCCTCGCTCAGCGGGAACAGCGGGCTGCGCCTGATCTTTTGGTTGCGCCTGCTGTGCCGGTAGCGCAGTGGCCTGCGTTGGCGGGGCCGCTCCTCCGGATGAATTTGGGCGATCGAGCAATTGCATTACGTCGGCCACGACTTCGGTGGTGTAGCGTTTAAGGCCCTGCTGGTCCTCCCAAGAGCGGGTTTTGATTTTACCTTCGATGTAGACCTGCGAGCCTTTACGCAGGTACTTTTCAGCGGTTTCCGCCATGCCGCGCCAAATGACGATGTTGTGCCATTCAGTCTGGGTAACGCGTTCGCCGGTGTTGCGGTCTTTGTACGTCTCCGACGTTGCCATCGGGAATGAGCAAACAGCTACACCGTTGGGGGTGTAGCGCATTTCGGGATCCTTACCCAAGTTACCTACAAGGATTGCTTTATTAATTCCTGCCATCCGTCAAAAGTATGGAACGCTGTGCTATAGATTACCCAACGCCGAGCAGGATTTTTCAAGACGCTCCCAACACCGGTCGATTGCCCGGGGAAGGGCCTTCGACTCGGCTTCTGACCAAGGCATCCATATGCCGTCTTTGAGGACGGGCGCCCCGTCGATGTGCCAGATGACGAAGCGGCATCGAAGCCGGCGGTGCGAAAGGATGTGTTCGAAGGGTTCACCCCACACGCTGCGGCTTCGGACGGCGGTTGGCGTGAGGTTGGCTTCGGCCGGAGGAGCGGCGGGCAGTTCCGATTCCAGCGATTGCTCTTGGCTTGGAAATTCCCACAGCCCACCCCAAATGCCATCCGCAGGGCGTTGGCGCATCCATACGTGGGAGCCGTTGGTGACCACATTGAAGACCAACTGAACTGATTTGACTTTGGTTTTGCCTTGCTTCACGGGTGGGATTGGCGTTCCATTTGAATCGGGTTGGGCGCTGAGGCAAGTGGATTCGAGCGGACACGCCGAACACATTGGGGATGTGGGCTTGCAAATCAGGGCCCCCAGTTCCATCACGGCTTGGTTGTGGGTTCCGGCTTCGGTCGGATGGATCCACTCCGTTGCGAACGCCTCCACCTGTTTCCGTCCGATAGGCCGGTCGATGGGGTCTTGGATGTCTCTGTACCGGCTGATGACCCGGAGCACGTTTCCGTCGATAGCTGCTACGGGCTCGTTGAAGGAAATGGATGCAATGGCGGCAGCCGTGTAGGGTCCCACACCGGGGATTGCTTTCCACGCTTCGGCGGTCTCTGGAAATACGCCTCTGCGCTCAAATGCGATGGCCTGAGCCGCGCGGTGAAGGTTACGCGCCCGGCTGTAGTAGCCCAGTCCCTGCCATGCTTTGAGGACGTCGTCCAACGGTGCTGATGCGAGGGCGTGGACATCGGTCCAGGTGTTCATGAATGTGTTCCAGTATTTCAACCCCTGGTCGATGCGGGTTTGCTGCATGATGATTTCGCAGAGCCAGACGGCGTAAGGGTGTGGCGATTCCCGCCAAGGCAGTGCGCGTTGGTGGGCTTGGTACCATCGGATCAGCGCATGCCGCCCTTCTGCCCAGCTGGCTGCGTTCGTGCCTTCCAATTTCTCTTGCATCACCTTTTTCGTTTTCAACGGAATAGCCCTATTTTTGCACCCCTTTTTTAGGGATAATATCAGTAGTAACAGAGAGACAAACCTAGCAAGTAAGATGACCAAAGCGGATATCGTAAACCGGATTGCAGAGGAGACCGGTATGGAAAAACACGACGTTCAATCAACGGTAGAGGCATTTATGCGCTCAGTACGTGACAGTTTGGAAGGAGGTGAAAATGTTTACTTGCGCGGCTTCGGAAGCTTTGTCATAAAGACGCGTGCGGCGAAGACGGGCCGAAACATTTTGGCCAAAAAGTCCATCCAGATTCCCGCGCACAATATCCCATCGTTCAAGCCAGCGAAGGATTTCGTCGAGAACGTAAAGACGCAAGTCAAAGTCGATTAAGTAAATGAATCGCCAGACGGGTATCGGTTTGACCATTGCAGTGGGCTTGGCCTTTGTGGCCGTTATACTGTGGTTGCCGCGCAAGTCCGCAGATGCGGAGCAGCTCACAGCGCTGCCCACAGAAGCGGTTGCAGCGGACGATCCCGTGGAAGTTGCCGTGCAAAAAGTATCAGGCGAGAACCCTATGGAGGGAATCCTCGCACTGCGCGCCCTCGCTGAATCCGATCCGCCCAACGTGGACGCGGTGGTTTGGCTGGGCATTTTTGGTATCCAAAGCGGCCAACTCGACAAGGCCCGCGAGCGCTTCTCCGAGGCACTCACTTTGGAACCCGGTCACCTTGAGGCCACATGGCAATTGGCGATGTTGGATATGGAGGAAGGCGCCTATGACCGCGCAGTTGTCGGCTTTGAAACCGTCATGGGCGAAGATTCGACCTATGCGAACGGTCTGTTCTTTACAGCCCGCTGCTATGAAGCAATGGGCAAAACAGAAGCGGCGCTCATCCGCTACAATGAATACCTACCTTACGCCCCGGACACATTGGTGGCCAATCGCGTACAGGATTTCATCACACGATTAGAATTTGGCACACCTGCCGGAACAAACGAATAAACCCCTTTATCATGCCAAGCGGTAAAAAACGCAAGCGACATAAGATGGCGACCCACAAGCGGAAGAAGCGATTGCGCAAAAATCGTC
This sequence comes from uncultured Flavobacteriales bacterium, assembly GCA_937884175.1. Taxonomy (GTDB): domain Bacteria; phylum Bacteroidota; class Bacteroidia; order Flavobacteriales_D; family Sanyastnellaceae; genus UA16. The sequence continues at coordinate 35,214 of CALGDB010000007.1, read as the reverse complement.
ACAAGAAGAAGTAAGGGTTCGCCGGGGATTTTCCCCGGTGAATGCACTGCTTCTTTGCGCTAATCCGATTCCTGCGTGAGCAAAGAATTGGTCATTAACTCCACCTCAGGAAAGGTGGAGATAGCTTTGTTAGAGGACGGGCAGCTCGTTGAGTTGCACCGTGATTCCGGAGACAAAGCGTACTTGGTTGGAGATATATTCTTGGGCCGAGTCAGAAAGGTATTGCCCAGCCTCAATGCGGCGTTTGTCGATGTGGGGCACGAGCGCGATGCCTTTTTGCATTATTTGGATTTGGGTCCGCATTACCGAACCCAGCAGAAGTACCTCAAGCGGGCCATGCAAGGCAAGCAGCCTTTGCCGGACTTGGGAAACTTCAAGAAAGAGGCCGAAATCGACAAGAAGGGCAAGATCAAGGACGAAGTTTCGGCTTCTCAATTGGTGTTGGTTCAAGTGGCTAAAGAGCCTATCAGTTCGAAGGGACCTCGATTGACGGCCGAAGTAACGCTGCCGGGACGGTACATCGTTCTGGTACCCTTCAGCGATAAGGTCTCGCTATCGGGACGCATCAAGAGCGAGGAAGAGCGGATACGTTTGAAGCGCCTGATGCAGAGCATTCGCCCTCCGGGTTTTGGTATAATCATCCGAACCGTGGCCGAGAACAAAGGCGCGGCGGATTTGCACGCTGACCTGGAGGATTTGGTGACGCGGTGGGGTATCATGCACAAGAAGCTCCGCAACGCGAAGCCGGGCAAGCGCGTCTTGGGTGAGTTGAATAAAACCAATGCGGTCTTGCGAGATGTCCTGACGCCGGATTTTACGGGCATCCGGGTCAACGACGACCGCTTGGGCGATGAGGTCAAAACCTATTTGCAGAGCATCGGCTCCAAGAAAATCGACATGGTCAAAGTCACCCGGGACAAAGACCTGTTCAACACCCTGTCCATTCATCGCCAGATCAAAGCTACGTTTGGCAAGCAAGTCAACCTGCGCAGCGGTGCGTACTTGATTGTTGAACAAACCGAAGCCATGCACGTCATCGACGTCAACAGTGGTGGAAGGAAGGCCGGGGCTAAGGACCAAGAGGAGAATGCCCTCCAAACCAACCTCGAATGCTGCAAAGAAATTGCTCGCATCTTACGATTGCGGGACATGGGCGGCATCATTTGTATTGACTTCATCGATATGGCCAAGCGTGAGCACAACAAGGAACTCACGACGGCGATGAAAGAGGCGATGAAGGGCGACAAAGCGAAGCACAACATCCTTGCGCCCAGCCGCTTTGGAGTTGTGGAAATGACGCGGCAGCGCGTGCGCCCTGTGGCCGACATGAAGACCTCTGAGGCTTGCCCAACATGTCAGGGAACGGGTGCTGTTCAAGCCTCGATTCTCATCACCGACACCATCGAATCTGCCATTCACCAGGCCATCGAAAAGGAGGCGCACAAGGGTTTGACCGTGATGATGCACCCCATCATCGAAGCGTACATCAAGCAGGGTTGGTTCAATAGCATCCTGCGCCAGTGGCAACGCACTCACGGCATTAAAATCCACGTCGAGTCAAACTCATCCATGGAGATTTTGGAATTCCACCTCTACAACGCCGAGGGCGTTGAGTTGGAGTGAGCCTCAGGCGCTGCCTAATTCTTTCGGGTAACAGACGAACGACTTCGCCACCGTGCGCATCAGGATTTCTCGGCTCAGCTGGTCGGAGGCGTCCGCAACGTCGGCTTTGGCCCCATTTTTAAACCGGATGGTGATACCCCCAGCTTCGTATAGCTTGTTATCGATGCGGTCGTTGATGACTAGGTATGCTGCCTCTGCTTCGGAGACGCCATAGTGCGATGCGGTGCGTGCAACAAGGGATTGCAACTCCTCTGCAGCAAAGGCCTCAGGCCGAAGGTCAATGCGCAAGAGGTCGCGGTGGACGATGCGGCGGCTCATCTGGCGGAGCACAAAGTCGTCGTGGAACTGCCAGACCTTCAGAGCGGCGAGGATATCGCTGTCATCGAGGAGGCAGAATTGATCGAGGATGGCCTCGTCGGCGAAAAATCGGGTGCGGTCCAACGATTCGTAAATGAAGGTTCGCAAGGCGGGGGAGGCGTGGATTTCCACCCCTTGTTGGGCGAGGTCCTTGGCCCGTTTTAGGGCGGTCATGAGCATGAACTCTGCGCAGAGCACCGTGCGGTGCAGATAGACCTGCCAGTACATCAGTCGCCGGGCCATCAGGAATTTTTCAATCGAGTAGATGCCCTTCTCCTCCACCACCAATTCGTTATCTTCGACTGCGAGCATTTTGATGATGCGTTCGCTGCCGATTTTGCCTTCCGCAACGCCGCTGTAAAAACTGTCTCGAGCGAGGTAGTCCATGCGGTCCATGTCGAGTTGCGACGAGACCAGTTGGTGCAGAAATTTCTTGGAGTGGTGGTCGTTGAAAATCGCAATGGCCGTGTCCAGCGCCCCATTGAATTCTTCATTCAGGCGGGACATGATGAGGGTGCTGATGTCTTCGTGATGGACGCCTTTGACGATGCTGTGTTCGAGGGCGTGGCTGAACGGTCCGTGCCCAATGTCATGGAGCAGGATGGCGGCACACGCTCCTTCCGCTTCAGAATTGCTGATCTCGGTTCCTTTGGCCCGCAGCACCGCTATGGCCTCTTGCATGAGGTGGAGGGCTCCGATGGCGTGGTGAAAGCGGTTGTGCACGGCACCGGGGTAGACCAAGTGGGAAAGCCCGAGTTGGCTGATCCGCCGCAAACGCTGAACGTAGGGGTGGTCCATGAGATCAAAACTTAGCGTGTGCTGAATGGTGATGAACCCGTAAACCGGATCGTTCAGGATTTTATGTTTGTTGTGATTCGCCATGAACTCCGGGCATATGAATTGCCGTGTTGGTGCATTTATTCCCCGCGCAAGTTAACCTGTCGAAAGCGGTAGCGCGTATTTTTGAAGAGACGATTTCATTTATGCAGAGAACTCCACGCATCCTTTGGGCCGACGACGAAATTGATTTGCTTAAGCCGCACCTCTTGTTCTTGGAGGGCAAAGGGTTTCACGTGACGGCTGTAAACAGCGGTGTTGAAGCGCTCGAAAAGCTCGGGGCTGAGGTATTTGACTTGGTTTTTTTGGACGAGCAAATGCCCGGCTTGAACGGGCTGGAGACGCTCGCTCGTATCAAGGACCAGCGGCCTCATTTGCCGGTCATCATGATAACCAAGAGTGAGGAGGAACACATTATGGAGGAAGCCATCGGCTCCAAAATCAGCGATTACTTGATCAAGCCGGTCAACCCCAATCAGATCTTACTCGCGATCAAGAAGAACCTCGACGAGCGTCGACTGGTCAGCGAAAAAGCCATGTCGGACTACCAGCGCGAATTCCGCGAGATTTCCATGCAGCTCATGGACCGACTGGATGCATCGGATTGGACGTCCATTTTTCAGCGCTTGGTGCATTGGAAGCTCGAGTTGGAGCAGTCGGAAGATGCGGGCATGTCGGACATCTTGGAGATGCAGTTCAAGGACGCCAACCGCCAGTTTGCCAAGTTCTACGAGTCCAACTACGCGGAGTGGATGGCTGGCCCCGGGGAAGAGACGCCCGTTCTTTCGCACCGGTTGCTGCCCACCAAGTTGCCACGGGTGTGGTCCGAGGCGGGCGACGACCGACCCGTCTACCTCGTCGTGATCGACAACTTGCGCCTCGACCAGTGGAAAATGATTGAGCCACTGCTTCTGAACCGGTTCCGCGTGGCCCAAAATGAGACGTATTTCTCGATGCTTCCAACCGCCACGCAGTACGCGCGCAATGCGCTTTTTGCGGGGCTTTCCCCAGCAGAAATCGCGCGGGTGTACCCGCAATACTGGATTGGAGAAGACGAGGAGGGGAGCAAGAATAAATTCGAAGGCGAGTTGTTCCAAGCGCTGCTGAAGCGCATGAATTTCAATGGCAAATCCTCGTACCACAAGATCACGAACTTGGCGGCAGGCAAGAAGATGGTGGACCAGTTTCACCAAACGTACGGCAACCAATTGACAGCCGTCGTCTACAACTTCGTCGACATGCTGTCTCATGCCCGCACGGAGATGGAGGTACTGAAGGAGTTGGCCGAGGATGAGGCTGCCTACCGTTCACTGACCTTATCGTGGTTTGAGCACAGCGCGTTGAAGGACCTATTGAACCTGATGGCCGAACGCGGCGCGCGCGTAATCATCACCACCGATCATGGCACGGTGCGTGTCGCCAATCCGTTGCAAGTGAAGGGGGAACGCAGCACCAATACCAACTTACGATACAAGGTGGGACGAAATCTGGGCTATGGTGGCGGCGATGTGTTTGCCATTCGCCAACCGGAAGAGGCGGGGTTGCCGCGCCCCAATGTGAGCAGTGCCTACATCTTTGCTCGGGAGGACGACTTCCTTGTTTACCCCAACAACTACAACCACTTTGCCCAGTACTTCCGGGATACGTTCCAGCACGGCGGCATCTCCTTAGAAGAGGTGATCATACCTTGGGTGGAATTGGACCCCATTTCATAACGATTTTCCATGGCAGAGAAGCATTCGCTGCACCGCATTTGGACCTCTGGGCCGTTTGATTTGTATGGCTTATCCCAAGTTGCGGAGCGGTTGATACCGGTTTTGACGAAGGTGCTTCGGCCGGCGGAGGTCGGGGCGATTCCCGCTGGCGTGGTAGCACTTCAAGGCAAGATGGGCGCGGGGAAAACCACCTTGGTGAAGGCCTTGTGTGCAGCCTGGAATGTCGATGAAGACGCCGTCAGTCCGACGTTCGGACTCGTTCAATGCTACAAAGGCCAAGGCCGTGCGATTTATCACCTCGACTTGTATCGGCTTAAGGACGAAGAAGAGGCCTGGGACTTGGGCCTCACCGAGTACTTTGACGGAGATGGGCTGAATTTTGTCGAGTGGCCAGAGCAAGCGCCGGGTGTTTTGCCCGCGGATGCCGTGCTGCTCGAAGTGCGGGTGAACGGCCTGCAACACGATGGATCGCGTGAGATTTTCCTGTCTGTCCCGCATCAACTTGGGATGTAGTAATTTGTGCAGCGATGAGCGATAACAAGAAACGGATTCAGTCACTGGCACGCGAGGCGGCATTGCTACCCCAGGAGGATGTTCTTCAAATCTCCGAGCGCACGAGTGAACTGGTCATCGGCATACCTAAGGAGGAGAGCTTTCAGGAAAAGCGCGTGGCCTTGGTTCCCGAAGCCGTTGCCCTGCTCGTGGCGCGTGGCCACCAGGTGCTCGTCGAATCGGGTGCCGGAGAACAAGCCCATTACCAAGATTCAGATTACAGCGAGTCGGGCGCCCGCATCGTCTACGATCGCCGACAGGTGTTTCAAACCGCAATGGTTATCAAAGTGGAGCCTCCAACCTTGGAAGAGGTGGGCTTGATGGGCATGCGCCAAACCCTCATCAGCGCGTTGCAATGGACGGTCCAGTCTGAAGGCGTGCTGGAAGCGCTGGCCAAAAAGAAAACCACGGCGATTGCCTGGGATTTCCTCCAAAACGCAAATGGGATTTTCCCGTTGGTGCGAGCCATGGGCGAGATTGCCGGCAACACCTCCGTGCTCATTGCCGGCGAGCTGCTCGCGGGACCCGAAGGCAGGGGAACGTTGTTCGGTGGAGTTTCCGGCGTGCGACCGACCGAAGTGGTCATCATCGGTGCTGGCACCGTGGGAGAGTTCGCGGCGCGTGCAGCCATTGGCCTCGGTGCGACGGTCAAGGTGTTTGACAACAGCCCCCACCGTCTCATTCGGTTGCAGAATGCGTTGGGACAGCGGTTGTGGACGAGCACAGTCCAGCCTAGCGTGTTGCAGGAGGCCCTCAAAACAGCCGATGTGGCGATTGGCGCCATTCGCGGCACCGGTCAACGGGCGCCGTTGATCGTGTCCGAACCGATGGTTGCGGGGATGCGCCGCGGAACCGTGATTGTCGACGTCACCATTGATCGCGGTGGCTGCTTCGAAACCAGCCGGGTGACCTCGCACGAACGCCCCACCTTCACAGAACTGGACGTGATTCACTACTGCGTACCCAACATCCCTTCCCGGGTGAGCCGAACCGCTTCGAAAGCACTGAGCAACATTATGGCCTCGTCGCTGCTGGAATTTGCGGCCGATGGCGGTGTGGATGATGCCATTCGCAAGAATCCCTTCGCGCGTTCGGGCATCTACATGTTCCACGGCAAAGTGACCCATGCAGGCCTGGCAGAAGAGTCGGGATTGGCCCACAAGGACCTTGACCTGTTGTTAGGGACGTTCTGATTTTGCGGCCGCGCTGCCGGAAACCACCTTTTTGATTTCATTGAGCTTCATGAGCGCCTCGACCGGGGTCAAGTTGTCGATGTCCAAGTCGAGGATTTGCTCCCGTACCTGCTCCAAAACGGGGTCATCGAGTTGGAAAAAACTCAGCTGCACATCGGAAGCCATCGGCACGTTTGGGACATGGGACGCGGGTGTAGACTCGTTGTCCAATTGCTTCCGGCTTGATTCCAATTGCTTCAATACCTCCTTGGCCCGCCGCAAAATGGGGGTGGGCATCCCAGCTAACTGCGCTACGTTAATACCGAACGAATGGTTGCTGCCGCCTTGGGCGAGCTTGCGCAGAAAGATGATTTTACCATCCACTTCGCGCACGGTCACATTCAAGTTCACCACGCGGTGGAATCGCTCCTGCATGGCGTTGAGTTCGTGGTAGTGAGTGGCAAAAAGGGTCAGCGCCTTGTGCGGGTGTTCATGCAGGTACTCGGCAATGGACCAGGCAATGCTGACACCATCGTATGTGCTCGTTCCCCGGCCAATCTCATCCAGCAGCACCAAACTCTGAGGGGTCAAGTTGTTCAGGATGGCGGCGGTCTCGTTCATTTCCACCATGAAGGTCGATTCTCCAGAAGAGATGTTGTCCGATGCCCCCACCCGGGTGAAGATGCGGTCCAAAATCCCAAGGTCCGCAGAGGCGGCCGGCACGTATCCGCCCATTTGGGCCATCAGGCAGATCAACGCTGTCTGCCTCAGCAACGCCGATTTACCGGCCATGTTCGGCCCGGTGATCATAAGGATTTGGTTGCTGTCAGGGTGGAGTGCAACATCGTTGGCGATGTACGGTTCGCCGGGTTTGAGCGTGCGTTCAATGACCGGGTGGCGCCCGTTTTTGATTTGAATGCCCTGTACATCGTTCAGCCGCGGACGCACGTAGTCGTTGTCAATCGCCACTTGAGCGAGGCCAGTGAGGGCGTCCAACGCGCCGATGACGTGTGCATTTTGTTGCAGGTCCCCGATGTGCTCAGCCGCTGCTTGAACGAGATTGTGGAAGCAAGCCAGTTCCAACGAAGCGGTGCGCTCCTGCGCATCGAGAATTTTGGCTTCGAGTTCCTTGAGCTCTTCAGTGATGTACCGTTCGGCCTGGGTCAGGGTCTGCTTGCGAATCCACTCCGCTGGCACCTTGTCTTTGTGCGTGTTGCGCACTTCGAGGTAGTAACCAAACACCTGGTTGTACGCGATCTTCAGGGAGGAAATGCCCGTACGCTCCGTCTCCCGCGCGCAGATGGCGTCGAGCGCAGCTTGTGCGTTGCTTTTCAGCGTTCGCAGCTCATCCAGTTCAGCGCTCACGCCTTGTTCGATGACTTGGCCCTTTGCGGGATTGACCGGTGGCTCTTCGACCAATTCTGAACGTAAGCGCTCAAGTAGTTGGTCGCACGGGGTCAGTCGCTCGAGGTAGGGCAGGAGAGGTGCTTCCCCGGCCGATAGCGCCGCAACGGACTGCACGGCTTCTAAGCCCTGCCGGAGTTGCCCCAACTCACGCGGGTTGATGCGCCCGGTGCTGGCTTTAGAGGCGAGTCGTTCGAGGTCACCTGTGGATTTGAAAAGTACCTGGAATCCAGTACGCAATTCTTCGTCGCCATTGAAGCACTCCACCGCGTCCAAGCGTTGGTTGATACCATCGACATCTGTCAATGGCATGATCAGCCACCGCCGGAGCATCCGCGCCCCCATGGGCGATCCGGTTCGATCGATAGTTTGGGCCAACGAAGTGCCGTCGTTGTGGTTGGGCTGGACGAGTTCGAGGTTTCGGATGGTGAACCGGTCCATCCACAACGTGCCATCTTCACGAAGCGTGCGGATCGTGCGGACGTGTTTTGGCCGGTCGTGTTTGGCGTGGTCGAGGTAGTGCAGGACAGCCCCTGCCGTGAGCAAAGCCAAGGGCCGTGCATCGAGTTGAAACCCCTTGAGGGATTTGTTTTCGAATTGCTTTTCGATGCGTTCATGGGCATAATCCGGTTTGAATACCCAATCGTCCAATCGGCTGAGGTGCCAGTCGCTGCCGAATCGTTGGGCAAATGCTGAGGCTTGGTTTTTTAGAACCAACACTTCCGCAGGCTGGTGTGCCCTAAGCAACCTGTCGATGAGCGCTTCATCGCCTTCTGCCGTAGCAAAGTCGCCGGTCGAAATGTCGAGGAGTGCGAGGCCAAAACCGGTCTTGTCGCCGTGCACGGCTGCAAGGTAGTTATCGGTTCGAGTATTGAGCACTTGGTCGTGAAAAGCGACCCCCGGGGTGACCAGCTCCGTGACACCGCGTTTGACGATGCCAACGGCTTTTTTCGGGTCTTCAAGTTGATCACAAACGGCTACGCGGTGGCCCGCTCGGACCAACCGTGGAAGGTATGTGTCCAGCGAGTGATGGGGAAAGCCAGCGAGTTCTACTTCGCTCGCACTTCCGTTGCCTCGTTTTGTCAATACGATGTCAAGGACATTGGCTGCTTTAACGGCGTCGTCTCCAAAGGTCTCGTAGAAATCGCCCACCCGAAAAAGGAGCAGCGCTTCAGGATAATCGGCTTTGACCCGATTGTACTGCTGCATAAGGGGTGTCGCTTTCTTGGCCATGGGGCTTAGGCCACGCGCAACCCGGACTGCTGGTTATCGGTGAAGTGTTTTTCGGCGAATGTGCGGGTGACCGTGAGCTCTTTCTCCTCGGTTCCCGGTAGCTCAAACATGGCATCGTTCAACACGGCTTCCATGATGCTGCGGAGGCCGCGTGCGCCGAGTTTGAATTCAACGGCTTTCTCCACCATGTAATCCAACCCTGAGGCGTCAAATTTGAGGTCAATGCCGTCCATTTTGAACAGCTCGATGTACTGCTTGCACAACGCGTTCTTCGGCTCGGTTAGGATCTGCCGGAGTGCCGACGCGTCCAAGGGATTCAGATGTGTAAACACCGGGAATCGACCGATGAGTTCCGGAATCAACCCAAAACTTTTGAGGTCAGCGGGAGCGGCGTATTGGAGCAGGTTTTCGTCGTCGATTTGGTCCTCGTCGTTCTGGTACCCGATGGAAGCGCGGTTGACGCGACGTTCGATGATTTTTTCAATGCCCGCGAACGCTCCGCCGCAGATGAACAGGATATTCTTGGTGTTAATGGAAATGAGCTTCTGCTCAGGGTGCTTGCGGCCGCCTTGTGGGGGTACGCTCACTTCGGCCCCTTCGAGCAGCTTTAGAAGCGCTTGCTGAACTCCTTCGCCGCTTACATCGCGCGTGATGGAAGGGTTATCGCTTTTGCGCGCGATTTTGTCCACCTCATCGATGAAAACGATGCCGCGTTCGGTTTGCTCAACGTTGTAATCCGCCGCTTGGAGCAGACGTGATAGCACGCTTTCGACATCCTCACCGACGTACCCCGCCTCCGTCAATACTGTGGCATCAGCGATGCAGAATGGGACGTCGAGCATGCGGGCGATGGTGCGCGCTAGCAAGGTCTTGCCGGTGCCTGTTTCACCGAGTAAGATCACGTTGGATTTGTCGATTTCGACTTCGCTGTCGTGCTTTGGATTGAGGATGCGCTTGTAGTGGTTGTACACCGCGACACTGATAGTCTTTTTGGCCTCCTCTTGGCCAATGACGTAAGTATCGAGGTGCTCCTTGATTTCTTTCGGAAGCTTGAGGGAGAAAGCTGCACCGGCAGGTGCGGCTTTTTTCTCTTCGCGCAAAATGCCATCAGCCTGCTCGATGCAATGGTCACAAATGTGGCCAGTGACGCCCGCAATTAAGACTTCAACGTCTTCCTTGCTGCGCCCGCAGAATGAACAGTGGATGGGGGTATCACTCATCGCGGTGATGCTTATTTGCGTTCGAGGACTTCGTCAATCATACCGTACTCCTTGGCTTCGGATGCAATCATCCAGTAATCGCGGTCGGAGTCGTTCCACACCTTTTTTTCGGTTTGGCCGCTGTGGTGAGAAATGATGGCGTAGAGTTCCTTCTTCAGTTTTTGGATTTCACGGGCGGTGATTTCAATGTCAGAAGCCTGACCGCTTGCTCCGCCGAGGGGCTGGTGGATCATGACCCGGCTGTGCTTCAAGCCCGTTCGCTTTCCACCAGCACCTGCGCAAAGGAGCACGGCTCCCATCGACGCAGCCATGCCGGTGCAAATGGTGGCGACATCCGGGCGGATGTACTGCATGGTGTCGTAGATGCCTAAGCCCGCGTACACCGAACCGCCGGGGCTGTTGATGTAAATCTGGATGTCCTTGCTTGCGTCGGTGGACTCCAAGAACAGCAATTGGGCCTGGATTATGTTGGCGATGTAATCGTCAATGCCTGTGCCTAGGAAAATGATGCGGTCGGCCATCAAACGCGAAAAGACATCCACTTCTCGGAAGGGCATCTGGCGCTCTTCAATTACAGTGCGGGTCAGGTTTTCAGGGCCGTATGCGTGGGAGATGTAGTCCCGTACGGTTTGGCTGCTCATGCCGCGGTCTTTGACGGCATACTTGAGGAATTCGTTGCGATCGGTCATGATATAAAAGTAAAGACGTTTCCCGTACTCGGTGCGCGCATTTGCGGCCGATTAGCAATCTTTTGTGAACGGGTGTTCTTGATAAACTCGACCCGTTACAAACGCCGCGCTCTTATCGGACCTCTGCGGCCACCTTGGCAAAGTCCTCGAACGAAACGGTCTTGTTCTTGATGGTGACCCGTGGCTTCAAGTTATCCACCACTTTGCGCTCGATGATGATGTCCGCAATGCGGCGGCGCTCGTCGTCATTGGCGAGGGCGTTTTTGGCAAAATTATCTAGCATCTCGCCCTCAAGTGGCATGCCGTATTGCGCATACTGTGCGCCGATGACTTTTTTGGCTTCTTCTTCCAACTCTTCGCCAGTCACGCGCATATCTGTATCTTTCATGACGGCCTGTTGAAGTAATTGCCAGCGCATGGAATCGGCGTAGCTGGGGTATTCTTTCTCCAGCTGTTCCTCCGTGAGCGGATTCTCGTTGTTCATCTGGATCCAACGCTTCAAGAAGGCATCGGGCATCTGAATCTTCATGTACTCGATGAGGTCCACAACGAAACGGCGGCGGAAAATATGCTCCGCGTCGCGGTCGAACTGACTCGTCAACTCCTCGGCCACCTTTTCGCGGAAGTCCTTTTCAGTGCTAACCACGTCCTTGCCGAGGACCTTGTCCCACAGGCTTTGGTCGTTCTCAGCGGGGGTGAGGCGCTTGATTTCTTTGACTTCAAAACGGAACTGACCCTTCAAGTCGTGGACTTGTTCGTAGGTGATGCCGAGCATCTTTCCGAGGTCCTCGTGTCCGTTCGAAACCTTATGCGGGTCGACATCGAAGGTGTCTCCGACCTTCGCTCCGGTCAGGGCTTTGCGGGTTTTTCTTTCGTCGAGGTGCTCGAGCGCGATGTTGGAATCGCTTTCGATGCCGCCTTCGAGGGGTTCGCCGGCATCATTCAATTGAGTGAAATGGCCGATGAGCAGGTCCGTATCAGAGGCGAGTTCTTGTTCGCTGATGCTTCCGTGGCGACGGGTATGGTCGCTCACGGCAGCTTCGATGGACTTTTTGTCCACCTTGATGACGTGGCGGGTGAACTTGGCGCTGCGTCCGAAGCTCAGGTTGATTTCTGGAGCGAGACCAATTTCGTAGGTGAAGGTGAAGTTTTCAGGCTTTTCCCAATTGCCGGAAGCCTCTGTGCTGGTCTCGGGAATGGGGTTGCCGAGTATGTCAATCTTTTCCTTGGTGATGTAGGCGCTCAATTCTTCTGAAATGATCTTGTTCATTTCATCGGCGAGTACCGGCGCGGCGTATTGCTTCCGGATGAGGGCCATGGGCGCCTTTCCTTTGCGGAATCCAGGGTACGTGGAGTTTTTGCGGTAGTCGTTGAGGATTTTCTCAACGCGGGATTCGTAGTCCGCAGGTTCAACGGTTACGGTCAGTCGAGCAGTGAGCTCGTCGACGGGGTTGCGATCGATTTGCATAGGCGATGTAAGAAAGCTTGGGAAATGACGTTAGCGTTTGCTGATGGCCTGTGTTCAAGCGTTTTTGGTTCATGCTTTCCGAATGGTGCGGGTGGAGGGACTCGAACCCACACGCCTCGCGGCACTGGATCCTAAATCCAGCGTGTCTACCAATTTCACCACACCCGCCCAATCAGAAAGGGGAGCAAAGGTAGGAATACGGATATTTCGATGGAACTTGCAAGCGATGAATTTCGGATGCCCTCTTCAAAATCGGTTGCGCACACTCTTTTTAGGCCTTGCCGGAGCTGTTGCCCTGGTCGCATCGGCCCAGGAAAACGAACCGATTCGCATCCAAATCCTGCAAGCGGACGCCATTCTACGGGACCGTTCACAACCTGATGTGCAGCGGTTGATTGGCGGGGTGCTTTTGGGCATGGAGGATAGCCGTTTGCGGTGCGATAGCGCTTGGCGTTATGACGATGGAATCTTCCGGACCATGGGTAATGTGAAGTTAACGGACGGTCCTCAAACCCTGAGGGCCGATGAAATGGAGCTGAACCCGGAGACTCATTGGGTGCGGGCCAAATCCCATCCGGACCGTCTCGTGCAGTTGGAGGCAGAGGCCGGTCGGTTGACGTGTACGGTATTGCGTTACCATTTGAAGCAGGAAGTGGCCCTATTGCCTTTTGGCGGGCGATTGCAAGACGATGGCCGGTCGGTTGAGTTTCACCACGGTCAATACCAAGCCAAGACTGCGTTGCTCATGCTCGGAGGTTCGGTGCACATGGATAACGCGGACTACACCTTGGACTCCGACAGCTTGCATTGGCGGGAAGAAGTGGATGAATTTTCGTTTCATGGTCCGAGTCACCTGCACACGACGGATGAGCGCTTTGAACTGCGGTGCAGCAGCGGTGAATTTGATGTAGAGACAGAATCGGGGTGGTTTGGGGGCGCTGGCGCTCCCGGGGTTGAGTTACGCAACGACGAGGTGTGGCTCGAGGCCGATAGCGTTCACCTTCCGCCGGACACCTTGCTTCCCGCTACTGCAGTAGGTGAGGTGGACATCACGGATACCCTGGAATTGTGGACGTTGTCAGGGCATTACGCGGAACGGTTGGAGCGGGGAGAGGAATTTGACGTCTTGATGGTCGGAAAACCGGAGCAGCGGGCGTGTTGGGTTGACGCAGGGGAGGAGGACACGTTGAAACTGGTGGCCGATACAATCTCCGTCGTGGGCGGGTTGACCACCGTATGGCCGGCGGTAGAATTGAACCAGGGCGATGCCTCAGCGATCTGTGATACGCTCATTTGGAACACCGATGCAGACCGCGTTCAACTCTTGCGCAGCCCTAAAATGTGGATGGAAGGCTGGTTGCTCCAGTCCGATTCGTTGGAATGGGCCGTGGTGGAAAACCGGCCCGAATCGCTCCGTGCGGCTGGCCATGCGAGTTTGATGATGCTGGTTGACAGCGGGGCGTGTTATCAGCAAATCGCCGGTCGGGAAATTACAGGTCGCTTCGTTTCGAACGCCTTGGAGGCCGTTTGGGTCAATGGCAATGCGCAAAGCATTTATTTCGATAGTGAGGCCGATGCGCCATGCGCTGAATTCAACCAGTCGTTGTGCAGTAAGATGCGCATGGACTTTGATGACGGTGCGGTCCAACGCATTGTCTTGTTGGATCGCCCGGAAGGGCAGTGGAAATCGGGTGATGCGGATGCGCCCGTATTGGAGGGATTGACTTGGGTACATCCGCCGGAAGTGAGGCGCGAGTAAATGTTCCAATCGGCCGGACGCAGGGGAAGTCGGCGAGAATATGTTGACATTGACCTCTGCACAAACTGAATTTAACCTATCCATCCGCATGAACTTGTGACGCTATCTTCGCCAAAAGACTATCGATTAATGGCAACGACTTCGGACATCAAAAACGGCCTCGTGTTGAACCACAACAACGGCCTGTGGCAGATCATTGAGTTTCTGCATGTCAAGCCCGGAAAAGGAGCAGCTTTTGTGCGAACAAAGCTCAAAAACCTTCAAACGGGAAAGGTGGTTGATCACACCTTTAACGCGGGGGTGAAAATTGACCCCGTCCGGATCGAGACCCGCGAATACCAATATTTGTACAACGACGACCAGAGTTTTTTCTTTATGAATCTCGAGTCGTTTGAGCAGATTCCGATTGAGCGCCATGTCATCAATGCGCCGGAATTTTTGAAGGACGGGCTGATTTGCCAATTGCAATTTCATGCGGACGAGGAGCGCGTGTTGAGTTGCGACTTGCCGACCCACGTCGAAGCCGAAATCACGTACACCGAACCGGGCATCAAAGGCGATACGGCAACTAACACTCTGAAGCCGGCCACCACCGATACGGGGGTTGAAATTCGCGTACCGTTGTTCATTGACATCGGTGACTTCGTCAAGGTGGACACCCGCAACAAAGAATACGTCGAGCGCGTCAAAAAGTAACCCCATGGCCCACAGCGTCGAACGGCTTGAGCAGCGGCTCGAGGTCCAAGATTACAAGCTGAATGCGTTGCTCGATGTGACGCAGGGCATCAACGCGCGCGCCACCGAGGCTGAATTGCTTGAACAATACCGGGTCACACTGGCTGAGAATTTGGGCATTCACCGGTTGGTGTTGTATGCCAACGACGGCGGTTGGAAGTGTCTGTTAACCAATGGTGTGGCCGGAGAGATTCCGGTCGTTTTGGAAGCGTCCTTCTTCGACAAAGGTGGGCAAGTTCGTTTGCATTCTTCGCAGGGAAATGAGGATTTTGATGTGGTAATCCCCGTGCTGCACAACGGAGAGCCTATCGCATACCTGCTGGCCGGAGATACCGAGGAAGGCACGGGAGTGAGCCCCGTTGTGAAGCACCTGCGCTTCATCGAGTTGTTGACCAACGTGTTGATCGTCGCGCTTCAGAATAAGCGATTGGAGTTGGAACGGGTGCGCCAAGAAGCAACGCGCCGTGAGTTGGAGCTTGCTGCGGACCTCCAATCCATGCTCGTGCCAGGGGATTGGCCCCGCGACCGGGACGTTGACGTTGCCGCATTTTACAAGCCTCACTTGGAAGTGGGCGGCGACTATTACGATGTGTTTTCCGTGGACGAGGACCGGTTGGTGTTTTGCATGGCAGATGTGAGTGGCAAAGGCATCGCGGCGGCGTTTCTCATGTCGAATTTTCAGGCGAACCTCCGCGCCATCTTTCAATACGAGTCCAGCGATTTAGTCGAAGTGGTGACCCAGTTGAACAAACGGGTGATGGACAACGCCAAAGGCGAAAAGTACATCACGCTCTTTGCCGCGGTATACAACCGCAGGGACCAGAGTTTGCAATACATCAATTGCGGACACAACCCACCGGTGTTGATGTCGGCAGACGGCTCGACTCAGCAACTCGAGTTGGGATGCTGCGGGCTGGGGATGTTCCGGGAAATCCCGTCGATTGAAGCAGGAAATGAGAACATCCGGCCGGGAGCCACCCTTTTGTGCTACACCGATGGGCTCGTGGAGCAGGAAAATTCGGACGATGTGCCCTTTGGTATGCAGCGGATGGAGGAGGTGGTTCGAGAACGGCGCGGCATGCCGGTTGATGCGGTGCAAGAAGCGTTGATTGAGGCGGTTCGCACCTTCAAAGGTTCGGAGCCCAGCTTTGATGACACCGCCCTGATGGTGGTTCGCTTCAAGTGATGGCTTCAGGCTGCTCTTCGGCATCTGCATCCCCGGTGAGGTTCCATACCATGAGCAAGGCGAAAAACCCCCAGAACAGCGCACTGGCTTTGTCGGTGTCCAAGTAGTTGTTCAGCACCCCGTGTACGAAATACGTCATCAGGCCGAGGAAGACCCCCATGGCAAGGTTACGTTGATCCCGGTTGCGCAGTTGGTTTTGTACCCGGAATCCCAGGTGTAAGCAGAAGCCTAACAATCCCAAGGCAAAAACCATCCCGAGGATGCCCTGTTCTGCAAGCGGTCCGAGGTATTCGCTGTGCGCATTTCCGCCATCGGCGTTGTTGGTACTGATGATGGTGCGGTCTTCAGAACGCTGGAACGGCGCGTACACAAATTGATAGGTACCCGGCCCCCAGCCACTAACAGGGCGCTCTTGGAAGAGCGCGAAGGCAGCGTTCCACCGATTGAGGCGCTCCAAATTTGACGCGTCACTCGAGACATTGGAAATCGATTCCACGTGTTCGGCGAGGTCATCAGACGAGTCTTGTTCGTTGCGTTGAAGCTGAATCAACAGCGCATCTTGGGCCACCCACAGGAACCCCAAAACCAAGATCCCCACACTCACCAACGTGCGCAATCGAACACCAAGTTTCATTACGCTGAACAACGCACCAACCGCCGCGAGCGAGACCCACGCAGCTCGTGTGTACGAAAAGACCATGCCCGTGACCAAGATGGCCACTACCCCGAGCAGGACCACGCGCACAAACGCCGAGAACCGCCGCCATGTCAGCAAGGCGAGCATCGGTGGAATGACCATGGCCAATGCCGCGCCGTACGATGTGTGATCCTTAAAGAACGGCTTCATCACCCAGTGTCCGGCGTCCTTTTCAAAGCCAAAACCTGCATGGCGAATCAACGTGTAAATGATGACGATGCACAGGGGAAAGGCGTAGGCCAGAATGAACTGGTGCCGGCGCTCTGGTGCGTGTAGGAAAAGGTGGCCGAGGAAGAAGAAAAATCCAACGACAAACCACAGCCGGGCGGTGAAGAATTTCAGCGAAATCACGGGGTATTCGCTCACAATGGCCGTGAGGAGAACCCACACCAAGGACCCGCTTACCCAGTAGGTCAGCGGATGGCGGAGCAGGCGTTGGTCCACTGGAAAGCCACGCATCGCCCGCAAGATGAATAACAGCAGCAGCCCAGCCAGCAGTGGTTCGGTGGGCAAGTACACGCCGAGGCCGCCAATTTCCATTTCCTCGAGGTTGAGGCTCAACGGCACGGCAGCTACGAGACAAAGGAGCAGAATGTCCAACCGCGTGAAGGCCAGCCAAATGCCGGCGCCAGCCAGGGGCAACAGCGCCAGCCAGGGAAAGTCATTATAAACGCCCAGCATGACCGCGCCGGTGAAAGCCGCGGTCAATAGCAAGGGCCAATGTGTGCGGATGGCTGACACGGGTTAGGCCGCGGAAGAGTCTTTGAGGTTCTCTGCCGCCAGCAGCGCGAGGAGGGCGAACACCAAGGTGCTCGCGACGCTCATGACGACGATTAGCCAGCGGATTGGCTTGGACTTTTTGTCGGCAGGCGCTGCGTAGTCCACTACAAAGGCGGAGGGCATTTGCGTTTCCGCGTCGAGTTTCATCAATTCGAAGCGCTTCTTGAGGATGGCCTCCCGTTCGTAAGCGGCTTCGATGAGGTTGGAGAGCTTGTTGAATTGGTTGGCGTAGTTGGAGATTTCCGCCATCTGCTTGCGGATCTTCTCGGCATTGCCAGGTAACCCCTTAGCAATCGCCGTGGCGTATTGTTCGTTCAGGCCCTCGATTTGGGTGGCGAAATCGTACACCCCCAAGCCGTACAGTTGCCCCAGCTCGTCTTCCATCGTGGTGATTTCCTGTTGCACCTGTTCCAAGGAACTCTTTGCATATCCCAAGGCTTCACCTGCACGATCGTTGCGCAGTCGGTTGGCCACCGAGTCTGCCAAAAACGCAATGTCGTTGGCCATGTCAGCGGCACGCTTGGGATCGCGGTCCAACACGCTGACCTCGATGGATCCATAACGCGTCAAGCGGGCATCGACATTGGAGTTGTATTCCTTTCCGAGCAAGGTCTGCGCTCCCGGCTGGCTTTGGTCGATGTCATAGTGCAGCCACAGGTCGTACTTCTGAATGATGCGCGTGCGGATGCGGTCTGAATTAAGGATTTGCAACAGCCGTTCGGCGTCCTCTGTCTCTCCGTATTCGAGGAGGTCGTTGCGCTTGATTTCCTCATAAAATTGTTCCCCGATTGAATGCTGCGGCGTGGCGAACATAATCACGGTGGATTTGAACTGTTCTTCCATCATCAAGGCGACGGCGGAAGACAACACCGCCGCACCGACTCCGATTGCGATGAATGTCTTCAGGCGATCAAAAATGAACCGGAGGAGGTGTGTGGAATTGAGTTGGGAGTCAGAAGTGCTCATGAAGTAGGAATCGACTTAGGAGTCGGCAAAGATATTCATCTTATCCGATAGCAGTTGCCGGAGGGTTTGGGTTTGAGCGATTCCGGGAACGGCGCCGGCGGCGATGCAACAAAGAAGGCACAACACCACGGACCATCCGGAGGTGTTTGCCCAACGCAGAAATGCCCCACATATTGCGGCGCACGCCAAGGAATGTAAGAGCGCGGTCTGCCCGACTTTCCACCAGATTCGACCGGGATGAAACCGCATGGCACTGGCCGTTTGCAGGCCGACGACGAGGACTTGTGTGCCAGCGCTGACGACGGCACATCCCAAGGCTGCGTTAGAGCCGTCAGCTTGGCTGAGCCACCATGCGTTGCCGGCCACGTTGGCGACGGCGCCCAAGGCCGCTAAGCGATTCAGCAGTTTCAGGTCTCCCCGAGCCGTGAGCAACGTGCTGTACACGTAGCCCTGAGCAAACACGGCAAATGATGCCATCAGCCACGGCAGAATCGGGGCAGCTTCATTCAGAAACGAAGCATAGAATAGGCCGAGAAACGTCGGCGCGAAAAAGGCCGCAACCCAAGCAACGCTGCCTCCCCCGACGAGAAGGAAACGACTGATTCCAGCGGCCAGCGGACGAATGTCTTCTCCAGCGCTCAACATGCGGGTGAAGTAAGGAAGCAGGAGGGTAGCGAACAGAAAGCCAATCATGTTGGCTGCTTCGAAGAGCCGGTACCCCATGGCATACCATCCGGCTTGGACTGCGCCGTTCGGCGCCATTCGCTCGAGCATGATGGCATCGACCCGGTGGTACGTCATCATGAGCAAGAAGAGCAACGCATAGGGCCAGCTGCTTTTGAAATGGGCCCAGACTTTAGGAGAAGCCGTCAACGGAACGGGTAACGCCTTACGCAGTTTTTGAATCCTCAGAGAACCCAGCAGCAGGCTGCAGGTGAGGGCCGCAGTTGTCCCACCAAGTAGCCATTCCAATTGAAACGCATCACACGCAAAAAGCAACGCGCCCAGCCCTACCAGCAGCAAGGCTCGGTCGGCAATGGATACCCATGCGTCGGCTCGGTGTTCGCCTGCACCTTGGAGCCCTGCGCGAACGTAGAGTACGGCACTGAGTAAGGCCTGGTTGATGCCCACCCATCCCAGCCATTGCAGGGAGATGCCCCGGTAGCCGAGCAGGTAGCCGGTCGCGAGCAGCGCAAGGAGGTAGATGGGGAATAACATTCCCTTGGCCTGCCATCCCGATTGGAAATGGCCGTTCAAACCTTCGGGATTCTGCGCGATTGCCCGGGTGGTGTGGTTGGCCAAGCCGGCATCCAGCAAAATATTCAACAGGAAACTCAGGCTCAGCAGCGGGAAGAAATTTCCCCAAGCCTCCGGCCCCAAGGCATCTTGGATTTTGGCTTCAACCACCAACAAATACGCCGGCTTGATGGTCAGGTTCAAGACCATGAGCGAGGAGAGGTGGGTGAGGAATTTCTTCAAAATGCCGAAATCGCTTGGTAGTGCAAATAACGGCATATGCACCGCAGAATTGTCTGCTATCTTCGCAGGAATGGCTCGCATCGCGCTCAACGCACGGCTCCTTATTCCTGGTCGCCTCGAAGGCATCGGGTGGTTCACGGATGCGTGCTACCGCAGAATCATTGCGGATCACCCGGAACATGAGTTTTTGCTGCTCTTTGACCGAACGCCGGATGCCGCGTTTGAATACGGTCCCAACGCCACATCCATGCGCCTGCTCCCACCTGCGCGCCGTCCTTATCTGTACGATGCGTGGTTCGATTACAGCGTGACACGGGCGCTTCGCCGCTGGAAAGCAGACGTCTTCGTGTCCAGCGATGGCATGCTCAGCCGCCGAACGGCGGTGCCACAGTTGGCCGTATTCCACGATTTGAATTTCATGCACCATCCCGAGTGGATGCCCGCAAGGGAGGCGCGGTATTACCGAAGCCGCTTTCCAGAATTTGCGCGGATCGCTAATCGGCTAGTAACGGTCAGCGAATTCTCCAAGAACGATATCGTTGCCCAGTTTGGCGTGTCGTCCGATTCCATCGATGTGGTTTACAATGCGCCAGCTTCCGTGTATGCGCAAGGAACAACCGCTGAGCGAGCTGCCGACGGGCGTTTCACGGATGGCCGCCCCTACTTTCTCTTTGTCGGCAGCTTGCATCCTCGCAAAAATCTGAACGGCTTGCTCGAGGCATTTGGAATGTACCGAGCGGAAGGAGGTACACGCGAACTGTTGATTGTCGGGGCTGAGATGTGGAGTGCAAGTGAAACGCCGCAGGACGGGGTGCACTACGCCGGTCGTTTGGGCCGCGGCCAGTTGGCGCAGGTCATGCGCGGTGCCGAGGGGTTGGTTTTTGTTCCGTGGTTTGAAGGATTCGGCGTTCCGATTGTCGAAGCGTTTGCGTCAGGGGTTCCGGTGATTGCGAGCAATACGACAGCGATGCCAGAAGTCTGTGGTGGCGCGGCTGCGGCCTTGGTGGACCCTGCGAATGCAACTGAAATTGCCGCGGCAATGCAACGATTGGAAGCCGATGAGGCTTTGCGCAATAGGGCTGTAGAGGCGGGTTTGGCGCGAGCGAGTGACTTTTCTTGGGACACCTCAGCCAACCAACTGATGGCATCCATTCAAAAGGTACTTGCGTCACATGCTTGAAGCGTGGATTGAACGAGACCGTATGGAAGCGGGTTGTGACGAAGCCGGTCGCGGTTGTTTGGCGGGTCCTGTCACTGCGGCCGCAGTGGTGCTGCAGCCTGAATTCGCTGAGGAACTGGTGCAGGAGGGCCATTTGAATGATTCCAAGAAAATGACCAAAGCCAAGCGCGAGGCGCTACGGATTGAGATTGAGGCCCTTGCGCTGGCGTGGGCTGTGACCCACGTTTTACCGGAAGAGATTGACCGCATCAACATTTTGAATGCATCGTTTGCGGCCATGCGGCGGTCGGTGCGGGCACTGTCGGTCCAGCCGGATTTTATGCTCATCGATGGCAACCGGTTTCGAACGGCGGAGGGCCTTCCGGAATACGGATGCTACGTCAAGGGGGATGCGCGGTTTGCGTCCATCGCTGCGGCGAGCGTTTTGGCCAAAACCCACCGGGATGCCTACATGCTGAAGCTGCACGCATCCTTCCCGTCGTATGGGTGGGATGCCAATGCGGGCTATCCGACGAAGCAACATCGCTCGGCCATTCGGGAACACGGGACAACGCCCCATCACCGTTCGTCGTTCCGTCAGTTGCCCGAGCAGATGACGCTGTTTGCCTGAACAACATAGGCATAGTGGCGGTAACAAATGCAACTGCCTGAGAACCGTTGAGTTAAGGAAATGTTGTTTTTATCCACATAATGCGTTGATTTGTCGAGTTTTCAGTAGTTTGCCTAACCATTTTTAATCAAAACTCACGACATGCGTTCACTCAACCTGTTGCTAGCGGCTTTGTTCTTCGGAGCGAGCTTGGCTGGATCCGCGCAGTGCGGGCTGTTTTTCTCGGAATATGCCGAAGGGAGCAGCAATAACAAGTACCTTGAAATTTACAACCCTACCAACGAGGCCATCGACCTCAGCGGCTACGCTTACCCGAGCACAAGCAATGCTCCGACCGTACCCGGTGAATACGAATTCTGGAATGCCTTCGATGAAGGAGCGACCATAGCTGCAGGTGGGATTTATGTGATTGCTCATCCCTCTGCAAATGCTGCAATTTTGGCTTTTGCGAATGAAACGCACCAGTACCTCTCCAACGGCGATGATGGCTATGCACTGGTACAAGGAACCCAAGACGCATTCACCATTCTGGACGTCATTGGAAACTGGGACGCAGACCCCGGCTCGGGTTGGGACGTGGCAGGAGAGTCTGCTGCAACAAAAGACCACACGTTGGTGCGCAAGAGCACGGTTACCCAAGGCGTTGGATACGATTGGGCAACCGCGGCAGGAACCAATGCCGAAGACAGCCAGTGGATTGTCTACGACCAAAACACATGGGACTACCTCGGTTCACACGATTTCACCGGAAATTGTGGAGCCGCAGTCCCCGGTTGCACCAATGAAAACGCGTCCAACTACAATGCCGACGCTACAGAAGATGATGGCTCGTGCACATTTGACAATTCATGCAACGTTGACGGTATCGTCGTCACGACTGGCGGATTCTACTTCAGCCCGCAAGACCTTGCCATCGAACCTGGCACCACAGTGGTATGGGAAAACGTAGGCGGTTCACACAACGCAAACGGTACCACCAACACGTTGACCGGTGAGTCCTTTGGTAACCCAGAAGACTTCTTTTTCTCACCTGTTAGTTCCAGCGGCGAAGCCGTATGCATAGGCAGCTTCACCTTTACCATTCCCGGAGTGTACTCTTACGACTGCTCAGTTGGTACACACGCTGCATTGGGCATGGTCGGGACGGTGACGGTGGGTACTGGTGGTTGCACGAACGCGGCAGCACCGAACTACAACGAAGCAGCTGATTTCGATGATGGTTCTTGCTTGGAAGTAACGACGACAGCGATCGCTGCCATCCAGGAAGGGCAATTGACAGATGCTTACACAGGTACGACGGTGGTGACCAACGGTGTTGTCACGGGTGTCTTTGGCTCGTTGGTGAGTGTCCAGGATGGCCAAGGTCCATACAGCGGTATTTGGATGTTCGGTCCAAACGTACCAGTGGTTGTCGGTGACGACATTGAAATCACGGGAACAGTGGCCGAATATTACGGATTGACCCAATTGACGGGTGTCTCTGTCGTGATCAATGCGCAGGGAGCCGCTTTGCCAACTCCAGAGGTGTTGAGCACAGCCACCGCTGCGTCTGACGAACAGTGGGAAGGCGTCTTGGTGCAAGTAACTGGTGATGTTAGCTCAGAAAGCCTCGGCTACGGCGAGTGGGGCGTGGACGATACGTCAGGTGAATGCCGCATCGACGACCGCGGCTACGATGCCATTGACACGGGCAACGTCACAGCGGGGAGCACGTGGCAGGTAACGGGTCCGCTCGATTACTCGTTCGGTAACTACAAAATCCAACCGCGTTCAGAAGCGGATGCATTGTTGTACGGTTGCACCAGTGCAGATGCTTCGAACTACAACGCGGGTGCTGGCATCGACGACGGTTCTTGTGAATTCTCCGGTGAGTCGTGCGGCATCTTCTTCTCAGAGTACGCTGAAGGCAGCGGAAACAACAAGTACCTCGAGTTGTACAACCCAACGGCTACTGCGGTTTTCTTGAGCCAATTCATGCTAGGCAATTGCAGCAATGGATGCGACGATCCGGACGCCCCCTTTGTCAGCGATCAATTTGACTACCTGAGCTTCAACTTTCCTTTTGATGCTGAGATAGCACCCGGTGGCACATACATCGTTGCTCACCCTAGTGCAGATTCCGTCATTTTAGCGTTGGCGGACGTTACCCATCAATACTTGTCCAATGGAGACGATGCGTATGGTTTGTTCGAGCTTGCGGGCAATGACACGGTATTGGTTGACATCATTGGAGCCATTGGTCCCGACCCCGGTTCAGGATGGGAAGTGGCCGGTGTAGCCAACGCGACTAAGGACCACACGCTCGTGCGAAACGAGTTCGTTTTCACAGGTAACGGAGGTGATTGGGCGATGTCTGCAGGTACCAACGCCCTGGATTCCGAGTGGATTGTACTCGATCAGAACGACTGGAGTGACTTGGGCATGCACACTTTCTCAGGTTCTTGCGCGGCCTCGACCGGTGGTTGCACCGATCCATTCGCAGTCAATTACGATGAGAATGCAACATCTGATGATGGTTCGTGCATCTACATCGACAACTACACCATTCAGGAGATTCAGTCAGGCGGTTTGAGCGGTCAAATGCAAACGCAAGGAATCGTGACGGCGACTTACCCTCCAACGGGTGGATTGGCCGGCCAAGCATCTTACGTCATCCAAGACGGTACAGGGCCTAACTCGGCCATCTGGGTTATCGGTGACGGCGTGGCCCTTGGTGACGAAGTATCCATCTTGGGTAACGTGACTGAAGTGTACGGCTTGCGCCAGATTCAAGCGGCCACACCTGAAGTCCTGTCTTCGGGCAATGCCCTGCCGGCAGCTGAAATGCTCGCGACCGCAGCCATCAACGATGAGCAATGGGAGTGCGTATTGATTAGCATGACCGGTGAGTGCACCAATGCCGACGCCGGTTACGGCGAGTGGCACCTGAACGACGGTTCAGGCATTGGTACCATCGATGACATCGGATACGATGCCATCGGGGATTCACTGACCGCTGACGGCGGCAATACGTATGCACCACTTTTGGAAGAAGGACGTTCGTACCGCGTGGTCGGACCCAACTTCTACGCATACGGCGCCTGGAAGTTGTTGCCACGTGACGCAGCGGATGTTGTTCGCTTGGGTTGCACCACGGCCTCGTTCAGTAACTACGATCCGTACGCGCAAGAAGACGACGGGTCATGTGTGGATGCACCTGGTTGCACTGACCCGGCAGCAGACAACTACGATCCTGCTGCTACCTTGGATGATGGTTCGTGCATCATCAGCGGTTGCGATGATCCGGCGGCATTCAACTACCAGGAAGGCGTCAACAACCCAACCAACGAGGATTGCTACTACACGTTGCCCAACTTGGTCATCAACGAGATTCACTACAATCCCTGCAGTGCCCAAGGCGATGATTTCGACTACGAGTTCGTCGAGATCTACAACGGCGGCGACATGCCAGCCGAGATTGGTGGTTTCGAGTTCTACAACACGGCAAGTGGAGCACCACAGCTCGGGTATGTCTTCCCTGATGGCACATCAATCGCAGCAGGCGAATTCGTTTTGATGACGGTATCTGACGAGGGTACGGCCAACTACAGTGGTTTGGGTGTTCAGATTTTCCAATTGGATCTGGGCAACTTCTCCAACTCTGGTGAAGGGGTTAGTATCGAGGACGGCTTCGGCAACGTGGTTGATGCGGTGACATACGACGATGCGGATCCATGGCCAGCACAGACAGTTGCCGTATTGGGTAATGTCTTGGTGCAGAGCCCCGATGGTGGATGCTCAACCTTGGAATTGATCCAGACGGATCTGAATAACGAAGATCCAGACAACTGGCAAGCTAGCTGGGTGGATAACGGTACCCCAGGTGCGCCAAACTCTTCGGCCTTCGGCTGTGTGGATGCTGCAGCATGCAACTTCGCTTCAGGTGCGTTCTTCGACGACGGTTCTTGCACGTACGACTGCTACGGCTGTACGTACGCGGATGCGACCAACTACGACGCAGCGGCGACCATGGAAAACGGAACGTGTGAATTCGACTTCACCGATCCTTGTCCTGCGGATGTCAACGAAGACGGTCAAGTCGGTACGCCCGACTTGCTCTTCTTCCTGTCCCAGTTCGGTTCGGATTGCCCTGAGTAATCCCTCGATTGGATTCAACGAGAAAGGCGCTCCACTTGGAGCGCCTTTTTCATTTCAGGATGTGGCCATTAGGGCTTCGGTGTCGCCGGGGTATACGCTTCGTTCGAAGGGTTGAGGTCCCGGTCATAAAGGGTAATCCGGAACCGCATGGAATCGTATGGGCTGTTCAAAAACCACGAATTCATGTCGATGCTGATGGTGCCGTTCTGCGTGGGGTTTTGACCGGTGGGCGCCACGGGAGGCACGCGGTAGTAAAACGGAATCTGCCCAGCGTCGGGATTGAGTCCAATTTCCACCCATGCGGTATCCCGCCATTCCTGGTATTCGCATTTCAGGTTCTGGTGGTGTTCGCACGTTGGGCAAAAAGGCGCGAGGGTGTCCGCTTGCCCGAGCCCCACGTTGCCATCGCCGTCGGTGAATCTAATTACCAGCTCCCGGCCGCCACTCGCGCTGAGGTCAAACGATTGGAATTCAATCGCCGGCTGATCCGGGAAGCTGGGTTCCGGCAAACAGCCGCCCAGCGGCAGAAGGGCTCCAATCAGAGCAATACGGAAGGAGGACTTTGGAAGGTGCGGTGCGATTTTCATCGTTTCGATTGGCATCAAAGCTAAGGAATCTGCAACTTCGCATACGGAAGTACGCCCAGCGAAAAGATGCAAAACCAACCCAACGATACCGCCGCCTTGCTCGCCGCTTTGCGCGCGGAGATGCGGCAGTTGATGTACCAAGGGGGCGATTGGGAGGCATTTGCTTTGAAGGTCTTTCGGTTTCAGTGTGCGCACAACGCCATCTACGGTGCCTATGTTCGACTGCGGGGGGTGGACCCGGAAGCGGTGACTTCGACGAGTGAGGCACCCTTCTTGCCGGTGCCTTTCTTTCAATCGCACTGGGTATCGGTGTTCGATGAGGGGGCTATAATGGACCGCATTTTTGAGAGTTCGGGCACCACGGGCCAGCGCTGTTCGCGCCATCCGGTGGATGATTTGGGGTGGTATGACGAAGTGGCCATGACCGGGTTTGAGCGGTGCGTGGGTGCCTTTGCAGGCCAAAAAATCGTCGCTTTGCTGCCCGGTTACCGACCGGAGTCGTCCCTCATTCATATGGTGCGGACCTTCATGCAACGATGCGGTCAGCAAGATCAGTCCGAATGGTTTTTCATGGATGATTGGTCCGCCTTGGAGCGGCAACTCTGTACTTCGGTGGAGGAGGGGTATGCGGTGCTGGTCATTGGAGTGACGCACGCATTGCTCAAGTGGGCTGCGGAAACGAAGCTGGACCAGCCTTATCCGCAGGTGCAATTGCTCGAAACGGGTGGAATGAAGGGGTACGGCCCAGAGCGCATTCGCGAGGAGGTGCATTTGGCGTTGCGTCCGCTGATCGCCGCTTCTGAGATCGGAAGTGAATACGGCATGACGGAATTGCTGTCACAAGCCTGGTCGTCGGGCCACGGACGATTCACCGCGCCGCCTTGGATGCGCGTGCGCTTGGCTTCCATGAACGACCCGGGAGCGTTGGCGCCCCATGGCAAACAGGGTCGTATTTGTGTGATGGACCTTGCCAACCTGGCGAGCTGTGCCTTCATTGAGACCAGCGACATCGGCCGCATGCATGCCGATGGGACGTTTGAGGTCCTGGGGCGATTCGACCACGCAGAAGTGCGCGGGTGCAACCTGCTGACGGTAGAGGGCTGATCAGCCGCAGCTGACGAGGAAGTAGTTCTTCTTGCCGCGCTGCACCAAGATGTGCTTGCCGCTAATGAGGTCTTCGCCGGTGACGGTGGTGCTTTCGTTCACCTTGACCTTGTTGATGGAGATTGAGTTTTCCTTCAAGGCCCGGCGGGCTTCGCCTTTCGAAGCCAAGAATCCCGTGTGTTCCGAGAGGAAATCAATGATGGGCAGGCCGGATTGGACCTGATCCACGCCCAAGGTGGCCTGTGGGACACCTTCAAAGACGCTCAAAAACTCTGCTTCAGGCAGGGCCTCGATGGCTTCCTTACTCGCCTTTCCAAACAGCAGGGCAGAGGCCGCAATGGCGGTTTCCAGATCGGCTTCGCTGTGGATGCGCTTGGTGATGTCTCCCGCCAACGCCTTCTGCAAAATGCGGCGACCCGGGTCTTGGGCATGCTCCGCTTCGAGAGACTCGATTTCTTCTTGGCTCTTCAGGGTGAAAATGCGGATGTACTTGGACACATCCTCATCTGCCGCGTTGATCCAGTACTGGTAAAATTTGTACGCCGACGTCTTTGACTTATCAATCCACACGTTGCCACCCTCGGATTTGCCAAATTTGCTTCCGTCCGCCTTGGTGATGAGCGGCGCAGTCACAGCAAAGGCCTGTCCGCTCCCCATGCGGCGAATCAATTCCGTGCCAGTGGTGATGTTGCCCCATTGGTCGGAACCGCCGAATTGAACCATGCAGTTCTCGTTCTTCCAGAGGTGGTAAAAATCATACCCTTGGACCAGCTGGTAACTGAACTCCGTGAACGACATGCCCGTTTCCAAACGCTTTTTGACGCTGTCTTTAGAGGTCATGTAGTTGACGGTGATGTGTTTGCCAACGTCGCGGATGAAATCGAGGAAGCGGAAGTCTTTGAACCAATCGGCGTTGTTGACCACACGTGCGGCGTGGGCTCCGTCGAAGTCCAAGAATTGCTCGAGCTGGGCTTTCTGACAGGCGAGGTTGTGTTGAATGCGCTCCACATCGAGCAACTGGCGCTCGGCGGTCTTGCCGCTGGGGTCGCCCACCATGCCCGTCGCTCCTCCAACCAGTGCAATGGGGTTGTGGCCGCACCGTTGCCAATGCACCAACATCATCACGGGGACGAGGTTGCCGATGTGCAGGGAATCTGCCGTGGGGTCAAATCCAACGTACCCTGTCGCATTGCCCTTGGCAAGGAGCTCTTTCAACCCGGGCGTCGTGTCGTGCAACATGCCGCGCCACTTCAATTCACTGATAAAATCCATCGGAGGCAAAGATAACTTGTGGAGGTGTTACAGCACTTCGACCAACGCCTCGAGTGCGATGGAACGGGATCCTTTCAAAAGGATACGGTGGTTGGTGAGCGCCGTCGCTTTGCAATGAGCAGCGGCTTCCTTCGTGTTTCCAAAAGCAAGGACGTTCTCGAATGCTTGCGCTGCCTCGTTGAAACAGGGTCCCACTGTCCACGTTGGCAAGCCCAACTCATGGGCAAATGCTAGGATTTCCTCATGCGCAGCAGTGGTGTGTGCTCCCAGCTCGGCCATGTCGCCCAAAATGCAAAGCGGCGTTCCTTCGGTTGTGCTTTCCTCGGTCATGCGCTTGAACGAGGTGAGTGCGGCGCGCATGCTCGAAGGATTGGCGTTGTATGCGTCGAGTAAAATGCGGTTGTGCGGGGTCGAGGTCCACTGCGACCGGTTGTTGTCCGGTAAGTACGCGGCTACGGCCTCGGTACACGACGTTTCGGTGACGCCATAGTGCAGTCCAATTGCGATGGCCGTCATGATGTTCTCGCGGTTGTGCTCGCCTTGAACGTGCACTTTCAGCGGTCCGTGCGACGCTCCCGACGGACCGACCCATGCAAAGGCATCCTCAGCATGCACTTCTCCAATAAATGGAGCCGATGATGGCACTCCATAAACGAATCGGTTGAGTCCTTCCGAGAGGTGCAACAATTTGAGGTGGTCGCCGTGCGTGAATACGGGGGACTCGGGTCGAGCATTCCGGATGTAGTCGAATAGCTCCCCCTTTCCCTTCATGACCCCTTCTCCTCCTCCAAATCCTTCCAAATGCGCCCGCCCGATGTTGGTGATGACCGCTGCGTTGGGCTCGGCGATTTCGGCGAGCAGGGCAATTTCTTTTTGCGCATTGGCCCCCATTTCAATGATGGCGATATCGGGTTCTGTGCGCGCAGCGAGGAGGGTCAGTGGCACGCCGATGTGGTTGTTGAAGTTACCAACGGTGGCGTGAACGTGTGAGTGAGCGGCCTCCAATACGCATTTCATCAGTTCCTTGGTCGTTGTCTTGCCATTGCTTCCCGTCAGGCCAATTACCGGACAGGACCACTTCCGTCGGTGCCAGCGAGCCAGAGACTGCAAAGCTGCCAGTGCATCGGGCACCAAAATGAAACGCGGATCACCCGGCGGGGCGTACTCTTTTTCATCAACGACAGCGGCGATGCATCCGGCTTCGATGGCCTGTTGAGCATAGGCGTTGCCGTTGAAATTCTGGCCTTTCAAGGCGAAAAACAAATGGCCAGCTCCCGCCGTGCGTGTATCCGTGGTGGCACCGGTTGACGCATCGAAATGCGACTGGATGACTTCGAATTGGGGATCGGAATCGGATAGGAACATGGCGCGGGCTTCGGGGTCAAGTTCAGAAAACAAAAAAGCCCCGCAGCGTGCGGGGCTCTTTGTAATTCAATGCGGGATGTTCATGACCCGTTAGCGTGGGCTATTGAGTGTTTGGGATCCCATGCGGTCCATCGCACAGCGGAAACCAATGGCTGCAGACGATTTATCTTCATCCATAAAACGGCGCGTGCCGGGGCTGAGCCAGTAGCTTCGGTCATTCCATCCGCCGCCTTTGTAGACGCGTGATCGGTTATTGATGAGGCTTGTTGTGGCGTACCCGTACATCGTTTCATTCTTCTTGTCTGGAGAATTGAATTCTTCGTCGCTGTACTTGATGCTTGATTGGAAGTCGCCATCGAGGTAATCGATGTTATCTGCTTGGCGGTAGTTGTCACGGCCTAGGCTCTCCTCGACGGTCACATCGCGGTAGCGCAGATCACCGGGTGCGGCATCAACGTTGCGGACAAATAAGTCCAACACATCAGGAGCAATCATTTCCTCGCTTTCGATGACTAGTTCTTTTGCTTCAGCAATCTGTTCCTGCCCTTCTTCCATGCGTTTGGCTTTGATTTCTTCTTTCGCGGCATCAATTGCATTGAAGATATTAGCGACGAGGTTTTGTTCCTCATCAGTGAAGTTCCTCATGGCTGCCTTCTCGTAGGCTTTCAGGTCTGCTTCCAAACCTTGGACATTGTAGACGACTATGTCATACTTGTCAGCGATGAGTCCCTCCGCATTGCGCTGCTTGGTCTGGTAGACGTTTCCTCGGAAGGGTCGGAACTCTTCCATGTCCACAGCGTTGTAGGGTCGGTACACATCCAAAACCCATTCATTAACGTTGCCCGCCATGTTGTACAAGCCATAGTCATTGGGGGCGTATTCATAGACGGAGGCTGTGGCGGCTGCACCGTCGTTCAACGAGCCTGCTACCCCCATGTAGTCGCCGCGTCCACGCGCGAAATTGGCATTCATTTCGCCGTATTGACGAGATCGGGAGTTGTCATTCCGGGTGTAGTGACCGTCCCAAGGGTAGGTTCGGCGATCCGAAATCAATTCAGCATAGCTGTTCCCAATCAATCCCAAAGCAGCGAACTCCCATTCTGCCTCTGTTGGCAGGCGGTAAGGGGGCTGGAACAAGCCGTCGGCGAGGCGAACATTTCTCGCGCCTGAAGAACCAGGTCGGAAATCGGTCAAACCTTCTGTAACAGCCTCAGGGGTGTATTGTCCCGCGAGGTATGCTTCTGTCGTGAAGAACTCCTCGTCCAATTGCGCTTCGGGGCTGTGGGCGATAAGGCCCTCCCGAACAAGCAACTGCTCGTTGACACGGTCAGTTCGCCACTTGCAGAAATCATTTGCTTGGTTCCAAGAAACACCAACCACTGGATAGTCTTGGTAGGCCGGGTGACGTAAGTAGTAATCGACGTGCGGTTCATTGTAAGCTAGCTTCTCACGCCACACCAAGGTGTCGGGCAGCGCGCGCTGCACCATCTCTCGGTACGAATCACCGTACACACGGTTCAGCCAGTAGAGGTATTCTAACCAGAACGAATTCGTTACTTCGGTTTCATCCATGTAGAATGAGGGCACGGTGACGCGGCGGGGAATGTTGTCCCAGTCCATGGTCAAGTCGTCTTCGACTTGGCCCATTGTGAAAGTTCCGCCTTCGATGAAGACGAGGCCTGGAGCGGTTTCTTGACCCGCATACATGCGCTTTTCAAAGCCGCCGTTCGAGGTGTCGTTGTACGCCCATCCTGTGGCACCAGAGCGCTCGGGGGTACAGCTGGACAGGACCATTGCAGAAGCAGCAAGTCCGAGAGCGAAGTACTTCCAATTCATGGTATTGTAGGTTCGTGTGGGTTTCATGCAGATTATAGGGGTGCGATCGGTTAAATCGCTTTAATTCAACTAGAAGGACGGGCAGTTTATTGTTCGGAACTTCGAACGTTTGCCGCGGCAATCGAATTGAATGGTCATGCTAATTTCGTGGGCCCCGCCCGTAGCTGGAGTCAATTCGGATACGGTCAAGTCGTAGCTGTAGCCGAATTGGACTACATCAGATTTGATTCCCAAAGTGACGATGAAGGCGTCTCGGTAATCCGTAAACATGATGCCACGATACCAAATGCCACCGACGAGTGGGCCTTTGTTTACATACAATCCCAAGTTGAGTTGCTGGAACTCACCTTGTCGGCGGTAGAATACGTTTGGTGAAATGGTGGACTCAACACCTGTTACGGAACGCTGCAATGGAAGCACGGCGCCAGCGTGAATAGTGTACTTCATTGGAAGGCGGCTGGTGCCAACCACCAGGGATTCGTTAGGTTCGTTTAGGTGGTGAACGGCTGCACCGAAGTAGTACTTATCGGTGAAACCGAGGATGCCCGTGCTGAAGTCAACGGCCTGCACCATGCCGCCCCGTGGAATGTCTTGGGTCTCGTAAATAAAGCCCCGACGCGGATCGATCATATCGCCAAACGTCAATCGCCCCCAGTCCAATGATTTTTGCATATAGGTGACCTGCATAGCCGCTTTGAGCGAAAGCTTGCGGGTCACTGCTTGTTGGTAACTGTAGATACCGCTTGCTGTGGTCGTGGAAAGCGTCCCGCGGCCTGCTTGGTCGTTCATCACGATCAAGCCCAATCCGCCGGACAATGTCTCAACGTGTTGGTCATAGGCCGCTGCGGTGGTTACAAACGAACCGCTCATTGCGGGCCATTGGTTGCGATATGACATGGTCATGCGCGGGCAGCGTGCAGACCCAGCGAAGGCCGGGTTCAAGTACAGTGGATTGGCGAAATACTGCGTAAACTCAGGGTCTTGAGCCTTAGCTGAGGTTCCGGTCCAACTCACAAATGCAGCGGTCAAAATTAGGGCTGCAGCGGGGATTGCTAGGAGGTGCTTCATAAAGATGATTCCCAATGAATTTACAAGAATAAGAAAAAATCGAATGCCACTCTCCAATTCCACCGGAGTGCAACTTTTCGAATGTCATACTAATTGTAGTTAACGAGCGTTTTGCCCTTTGCGTTGCATTCTGTTTTTTCACCACCTTCGTAACCTGAGATTAACATCCATGATTCGCCACTTCTTTTCCGTTGTTTTGATTGCATTGACGGGAGGTCTGATGCCGCTGTTTTCCCAAGAAAATCAGGGTCCAGAGGTCATTCAGGCGGCGTTTGAAGTGCAGTGGAGGGAAGGACAAGCACCGGTAGGACAGTGGAACGTTAAAGAAGGGCATTGGTTGGATGAAATCCCATGGGGGGTGTACGAGGCACCGTGGCCCAGTGCATGGGAAACCGGGCAAATTTTAGCCGGATCGGAATCGTGGGCCGAAATCCCCGAATCATCGCTCACCAGCCGTCAGCGGCAACTGCTCAACGAGGAACTGCCGGCGGGCCAGTGGACAGCGGATGCCATTGCCGATGCGGCCCAGTGGAAAGGCCCGCTCCTGCGGTGGAATGCGAGCAAAGGCGTGTACGAGCGGTTGCTGGACCTGTCCGGTGCCTTCGGGCGCGGGTGGGCAATGGATGCAACTACCAGCGGGGCCCGCACGCGGGATTGGCCTGCAGCGCACCCATTGTCGGAGGGGACCGTTCTCCGGCTGTCCATTCCCAATTCCGGAATGTACCGCATCGATCGAGCCTGGATGATTGACGCCGGCTTTGATCCAGATACCATTGATCCAAGCAATGTGCATATTTTCGGCAACGGCGGAACACTGCTGCCCATGGATAATTCTGAGAATCGACCCCTCGGCCTGCGTACGGTTGCTGCGGATTTTGCCGGGGGTGAAGACGGAAGCTGGGACGACGGCGACGAATTGATTTTTTGGGGGCAGGGTCCGGACTGGATTGGCTGGAATTCCGCTGCCACCAGATGGGAGCACCTTCGCCACCCCTACGAGGACAAAGCATGGTATTTCTTGGCCATTGGTCAGGAACAAGACGAGGGTCGCATCACTCCTGCAGTTGCCGTGACCGGGGCGCAGGATACAGTTCATACGCGCTACACGAACGTGCAGTTTCACGAACAGGAATTGGAAAGCCCGAACCGGTCAGGACGGGAGTGGTTTGGCGAGACATTTGGTTCGGTCAACCAGCGTACATTTGCATTCGCCATGCCGTACCCCACGGACGATCCGGCGCGGATTTCAGCGCGGGTTGCTGCCCAATCGATGGGAGTTCAAAGCTCCTTTTCGGTGTCCGCTGGTGATGTGGCGTTCACCGCCTCGCCTTCCTACACCAATTCCACATCCACCAGCAACGTTGCCAACCTGGCCGGCGCATCGGGGGTCGGAACAGCCACATCGCAAACCGGATTGGAAGCCGATGATGCGTTGGTGTCGGTTCAAGTTGCGTTCGACAAAGGCGTTAGCACCGCAGTGGGTTGGTTGGATTACCTGCGCGTTGAGCAACCCTGCCATTTGAAATTTGACGGTGCCCCCCTCGCTTTCTCTTTCCCGGCTTCGATGGGTGCAGTCGCCGAATCCCAGCTGTTCAGCGCCGTGGAAGGGATGCGGGTTTGGGACATCACCGATGGCGCGCAGCCCCGGGAAATCGAGCTCGGGGCGATGGACGGCGGGGTCACGTGGTTGTTCGAATCAGATACGACGCGGGCCTTTGTCGCTTTTGCACAGACGGCCTTCCCCAAACCGGCTTTCGCTGGACTCGTCGCGCCTTCCAATTTGCATGCCGTCGAACGCGCTGATCTTGTCATCGTGACCCGGCCACTTTTCCTGGAGGCTGCGAACCGGCTGGCTGCCTTGCACGCCGATGATGGCTTGGAAGTATTGGTGACGACACAACGAACGGTTTTCGATGAATTTTCGAGTGGCAGCATTGACCCCACGGCCATTAAGATGTTGATGATGATGTTGCGGGACCGTGCTCTTGATGGAGGTTGGACGCCCCCGAGGTATTTGCAGCTGTTCGGTGACGGCACGTACGCCAACCGCGTCAACCTCGAAGCCTCTCCCTATGTGATCACGTACCAAAGCGAAAATTCCGTCAGTCCAACAGGGAGTTACGTTAGCGACGATTACTTCGGCTTCCTGGAAGATCAATACGGCGAGGGCATTGGAGATAAAT
>CALGDB010000006.1 GCA_937884175.1 uncultured Flavobacteriales bacterium | reverse complement strand
TTTTTCATGATAATATACTTAGCTTAAATTTAGAAATAACGTGGCGATCTTGAGACTTTAGATGAAAAGTTGAAATCGTAATTGATAAAAAGTTCGTGAGATGAGTCTGTTACAATGTCCAAACCAGAATTGATGGCGTCGTAAGCATATCCAATTCTTAAATCCTTTGTGACTTGAAAGTTAATCATGGCACTAAAAGAGTCATCCAATCTGTATCCAACACCAAACTCTACCAAATCATACATAAATAAATTGGCATTTAAATCATAACTTACAGGCGCATCAAAAGCATATTTAAGCAGTGCATGCGGCTTGAGCTTGAAATTTTCTGACAAATCAAACACATAACCTGCCGCCGTAAACAAATGTTCTGATTCTGAGCCTATCTTTGTACCATTAGCATCCAAATGTACACCATTGAGAATGTTTGGTACAGAAATAGAAATATAGTATTTATTGGGCTTGTAAAAGTAAACTCCTGCTCCAATATTAGGTGTTGTTTCATTAATGGCATTGGCAAAGAAAGGATCGCTTAAATCTACAAGAGTGATCTGACTTTCCGCAATGGCAATATCGTGAAAGGTAAATCCCCCTTTGACTCCAAAAGCCAAGCGAGTTTCCATGCCCAATGGGATGGTATATGAGGCATCGACGTAGGCATTGGTTTCCTCAACGGGACCAATTTTATCAGAAATGACGGAGAGACCGAGCGCCAACTGTTTTCCAACCGGTGAGTGAATGTTAAAAGTAAAGGTTTCTGGGCCTCCATCTAAACCAACCCATTGACTTCTATAAAGCGCGCCAACAGACAACCCTTCTGAGATGCCTGCATAAGCAGGGTTGATAATATTCATGTTGTACATATATTGCGTGTATTGCGGATCTTGCTGGGCAGAGATTTGCTGGGCAATCAGTACCGTAAAAAATAGTAATATTAACTTTTTCATTGCGTTCTAATTTTTTTTGGTTAGTAATTGAGATAAATCCAGCTGGTAATTGGCTCTCTGTCTGAAGCAAATTGAATGACATAGAAATAGGTCCCTACAGGCAGTAACCCATCAGAAGAACCACTTCCGCCACTTGCGTCTTGACCACACCATTGGTCAGTATAGTCATTCAATTCAAATACTTTGACCCCATATCTGTTGTAAACTTCAGCTTTTACAATATCTTCTTGTGCTTCCAAATGGTCCAAAATTAGACAATCGTTTAAACCATCTCCATTGGGAGAGATACCTTGGGGAATGTCGACACAATTTTCATTCATAAAAGCATCTATAGTTATTGTTGTTTCGGCAGAACAATTTGAATTAGTGTCAGTCACGACTACCAATACAGAATCAAACCCAAATTCTTGGCTGTGTGTAAAAGTACCCGAACTGTCCCCTTCTAAAATTGGAACACCGTCAATATACCAGTCATAAAGATAATTACTACTCATTTCAGGATCATTTGTGATATTAACACTCAATTCAACCTCACCGTCTGCGCATTTCACAAAAGAAGTACCATCTTCAAGCTCAGGCGAAGTTCCTTGTGTTACAGAAATTACAGTACTCGCGAAACATTCAGTTACTGTATTGTAAGCGGTTGCTGTATAGTCACCAAGTAGGAGATCAAATTCTGGATTGTTTCCTCCAAGTATAATTGTATTTCCACCATTGGCTTCAGAGACCCCGGCCACAATGTCTATATTGTTGTAAGTCCAGTAATAAACGACATTGTCAGGGACTTGCTGAGCGGGGTCTACACTTACCGATAATATCGCTTGTTCCTCCCCATCACAAAGTGCAACTTCATCTTCCACGGCAACAGGGATTGGTGTAGGGGTGATTTCAACCAAAACAGTGTCAGTTACAGTTGCTGTACCGCCTCCACATAAATTGTAGGTAACAGCGGCTGTGTAAGTGGTGGTTTCTTCAGGATACACTGTAATGGTATCTTCAGTGCCAATCACAGTATTTCCGTCATACCACTCAAATACATAATTAGACTCCCCAACAGAGGGGCTAAAGCGCCAAGATTCGTTGGTTGTTTGCCATGCACCTGTATTTCTCTCGGGAGCTGTAAATGCAATGCTATTATCTACGTTTTGAATACCAACAACAGCTAAACCGTCGTTCCAGTCTGTACACAAAGGTTTATCAATTATATTAATGTCTATTGTGTTTGATGATTCATATAAAATAATCTGTGAGGTACTTGTATAATCATTTCCATTTTCATCAACACAATTAAAACCAAAATGGCAGACATCGTTGTAATTAACAACAAACTGTCTGGCAGGGTAAGAACCTAAAACGATATAATTGATTTCTCCACAATCTCCAGGATCTATATCGTGGGCAACCCCAAAAATATTAGCTTGGGATAAGGTTGGATTATTTCCATTAGGCAAAGTGTCTGCCGGATCAATACTCCAGCCATTGAACCCATTTGCATTTTCCAATTCAAAAGAAAGGACGCCATTTGAACCAATTAAAATTTGATTGTATGTTTCACCAAAAAAGCAAAATTCAAACCCCAGATCAATAACATCAGACCAGACATCGTCAGTATTAATACTGGTCGGTATGCCTCCAGTAAGCGGAGGGCTTGGGCAATTTTCTATTGAATTGATATCATATGAGCTGACATCTTGGCCTTGTATATGATACGAAGCTGTCAGTGTTGTTGCAGAGTCATTATCGGAGCAAAAGGTAGTGTCTTCACCAGCATAAATAATGGAACACTCGTTTGGTGGAGGCGGACAGATGAATGTTAAAATTTCACTTTCAACGCTGCAGCTTGTATCGTCAGTATTTACAACAGTGACAACAACTTCACTATTGGCTGTATAAGGTCCCATTGTCACAACACCGGTGGAGGTGGCCGTTTGTATAGCACTACCAAAATTATCACTTATTTCTAAGTTTATTGCGTCTCCCATATCCGTGACATTTGCTTCAACAAAAAATTCTTGGTCTGGTACACAATTCCCAATAATACCAAAATCTACAGTTTGAGTAATACATGTGACACAGGACACATTAAAATCCCATGGAGTGTATGTAGTGGAAGAATCACAACTGATAATACCATCAGAAGCAATTTCCATATAAATTGATGTAGAAGTTGATTCAAAAACAAGCCCAGTCAATTCATTGATATCTGAATCATTGTTATTAAACAGAATGACCCCTGTGTTATCGATTCCCTCATAGATTGTAAGATCGTCCCAAAATCCTTCGATATTTCCCGAATTGAAAGCAATTTTTAGTGGAAATGCATTTGATGAGGTAAATAGAAATGAAGTGGTATCGTTATCGGTATAGCAATAAGTAAGGTTTAGAGGCTGTCCAGAATCACAATCAATGGTGTAGTTTGTTAATACTGGAGTGTTAAAAGTTACGGGACCTGTCCATACACTTAAATCTCCCGGAGCACAAACGGCTCTTATATAGACTTCGTAAGCAGTTCCGGAATCTAAATCGGACAGTGTTAAAGGATTTGATGATGTCACGGTTCCCGAGCCGGTGGGAATTCCACTGCCAACTGGCTGAATAACGTATTCCCATTCTGTTTCACCATTGTTAGCGTTCCACGCAATGACTGCTGAAGTCGCACTGCTTACTGTTGCAGTTAAATTTGTGGGTGCGAAACAAGAGGGTGCTGGACCACAACTGATTAGAATTTCATAACCGAAATCAGTGACTGAGCTATCACTTGTAAAATTAAGTGTTAGTGCTCCTGTTGTATTAGAAGCGATTATTGGATCTGGAAGTGTATCGCCTGTCAAAGTTGCAATCAAAGGTGAATTAGCATCTGGCCCATCATAAACATATAAATTGTCAAAATTATTTTCAATGTTAAAAAATAGAAAAGTAAATGTGACAAGGTCACCAGGATTATCGGGGAAGATTGTCAAAAAAACATTTTCATTGTTGGAATAATCTCCGTTAACTCCTCCTGTATCATAAATTGTATCGCCGCAAGCAGGGCTTGTTGTAAAATTAACAGCAGTCCATGAGCTAAACTCGGAAGCATCACAGACTGCACGAATGTAAACTTCATAGGCCGTGCCTGAATCGAGACCACTAAGCATTAAAGGGTTTGTTGAAGTGGGAATCCCAGCTGTAGTCGGTTCGCCGGTTCCTTGAGGCTGAATCACATATTCCCACTGGGTTTCAGAATTGTTCGCTGTCCAGCCTATATCAACACTGTTGCCAGTGGTTAATGTTGCAGTTAAATCTGAAACAGGTAAACATGCTACGTACTGTGTTGCAGTAAAGTTGTCAATGTAAAAATAATAGTCTTCGCCAACCCAAACATTATTAACCCTTAATTTTACATCACTTCCAGTTGGTAAATCTGCACCAGGAACTACGGCTCCAAGCGTTGCACACTCCTCTGACACAATATGATTAGTATCATCAATGACAAGAACATCAATCCAAGTATTACCGTCATTGGTAGAATATTGTAGCGTCGCACTGCCCCAACCAGCTGGAGTCGCTCCAAGACCGCTCCAGTTTAAAATTTTATAATCGATTGAAAAAGATAAATCAGTACCATTTGAGATGCCCACATAATTGTTGGTTGTCATATTTCCAGTGGTAGAAGATGACCAGAGATTATCTCTTTCGGATTGAATGCTACAGGCAGCTGTTGTGGTATTTGCATAAGTATCCGTCCAAGCTGCAGGAGTACCCGCATCAAAATTTTCAATGATGTAAACCTGTGCTTGTAAAAAAGAAGTGGACAAGAGTAGCAATACAATTGCTATTGTAATTTTTTTCATCTTAAAGTTGGTTAATTTTCTACTAAATTTAACAAAATACTAACATACTGATTATTCCATCAATAATTAATAGATGAAGTTCTATTTTTTTCGTTAAAATACATAGGGTAGCGAAGGTTATCAAGTATTATTTAAAAAGTAACCTTATTAATACGTAATTTTAGTGTCATATGTTAGAAAAAAAAGATTTAAACTTAGAAAAAACAGTCCTTGTTGGGGTCATTACTAAATCTCAGGATGACAATCAATCAAAAGAATACCTTGATGAGTTAGAATTTTTGACCTACACAGCTGGTGGAGAGGTTCTAAAGCGATTTACTCAAAAAATGGAAATGCCAAATGCCAAGACTTTTATCGGTTCTGGAAAAATGCAAGAACTCCAAGAGTACATTAAGGAATTTAATATAGGTACTGCCATTTTTGATGATGAGCTTTCTTCAGTCCAAGAAAGAAATATCAGCAAAATTCTCAATTGCAAAGTATTAGATCGAACAAATTTAATTTTAGATATTTTTGCCCAACGTGCTAAAACGAGCTATGCTCGTACTCAAGTTGAATTGGCTCAATGCCAGTATTTACTGCCGCGTTTGAAAGGAATGTGGACCCACCTCGAACGTCAAAAAGGGGGGATTGGAATGCGTGGTCCCGGTGAGACTGAAATTGAAACTGATAGGCGAATTGTTAGGGAAAAAATTGCGTTATTAAAAACTAAAATTAAAAAAATTGACAAACAAATGTCAGTCCAAAGAGGGAATCGTGGTGCTTTGGTGAGGGTTGCTTTGGTGGGATACACCAATGTTGGAAAGTCAACCTTAATGAATGTGATCAGTAAATCTGAAGTATTTGCAGAAAATAAACTTTTTGCAACATTAGATACGACAGTTAGAAAGGTCGTAGTAAAAAACTTGCCCTTTTTAATGAGCGATACTGTTGGATTTATTCGAAAACTACCAACTCAATTGGTAGATTCTTTTAA
>CALGDB010000005.1 GCA_937884175.1 uncultured Flavobacteriales bacterium | reverse complement strand
TGCACGCAGCAGAATCTGTACAACCGGGGTAAATGCAAGAACCGTCATTCAACGTAGCTCCTGGCTCGAAATTTGGTGCAGATTCATCAGTACATCCGCAGAGCTCAGCAGAGAATGAAAACTGGTGGCTTTCAGGTTCTGCTGCACCGGCAGGAGTCAACTCAACAAACAAACTTCCGTTCAATTCGCCATCCGTGGTCAATTGAGCCAACAAAATGCGCATATCTTCTCCTGAATAACCATTGGTAGCCCCTGCTGGAACAGACCATCCGTCTCCTGCCATAGCATTTGAGCCGTCGATCGTTAGATCGCCACCGGCCATGAAAGAATCACTCCAATCAGCCTCCGTGGCGCTTACACCAGTTACAATGATTGACGACTCATCACCAACCGCTTCTGATTCCAAACCAATGGTGACATGGCTGTCAAATTCGAGTGCCGGGAAGAATGAGAACAAGCCAGGGTTGATGTCATTGACTGTCAGCCCACCGAACGTGTTCATGTAAAAAGAGGTCGACGACGTCAAAGACACCGATCCGCTGGCACCGTCAGTGTATACTGCGGAAACAAAATCCAATTCGGAAGTTGTTTCAAGGTAAACACGATACGTAGTGAGCCCAGCCAAACCAGCAAGGTCGCCTGACTCCGAACCATCGAAACTCGCGTAAGATTCAACTGCGAGTTGAAAACCTGCCGGAGCATCGGTATTGGAGTCAGAACCAAAACAAGCTGTTTGAGCGAAAAGTTGATTGGAGAGACCCGCAATCATTGCGAGAGTTCCAAGCATAATGGAAAATTTCGTCTGCATCATTCCTAGGTTAAGCAACCGAAAATTACGAAATAAGGTGGATGAAAGCAAACACATCGATTAGAAAAATATTTCAATCGAGTAAAATCAGCCATTCAACGAATCGATAAAGCTGCGTATAATCAGGACTTGAGGTCTTAAATTTGCACAAAAAAAAGATGTTCGAAAACCTCCAAGAACGCTTCGAAAAGGCCTTTCAGGTGCTCAAAGGGCACGGTCAGATTACCGAAGTCAACGTCGGAGAGACCCTAAAAGAAGTCCGAAAAGCGCTGTTGGACGCAGACGTCGATTACAAGACCGCGAAGGAGTTCACGGCGCGCGTCAAAGAAAAGGCGCTGGGGCAAGAAGTCCTCACCTCCATCAAGCCGGGCCAGCTCCTGATCAAGATTACCCATGCGGAATTGACCGAACTGATGGGGTCAGCTGCCGCGGAATTCAAGCCCACAGGAAATCCATTCGTGGTGTTGATGGCTGGCCTTCAGGGGGCAGGTAAAACCACGCACTCAGGCAAGATCGCCCAACTCCTGCACGACAAGCACAAAAAGAACCCGCTGCTCGTGGCTTGTGATGTACACCGACCTGCAGCCGTGGACCAACTCACCGTTTTGGGTGAAAGCATCGGCGTGGATGTGTACGCAGAACCGGGCAATAAAAATGCTGTGGAAATTGCCCGCAATGCCATGGCACATGCGAAATCCAAAGGATACAACGCCGTCATTGTTGATACCGCTGGACGCCTTGCCATCGACGAGGCGATGATGGCGGAAATTCAGGCAGTGCGCGACGCTGTGCAGCCCCATGAAACCTTGTTCACCGTCGACGCCATGACCGGTCAAGATGCCGTTCGAACGGCCAAAGCGTTCAACGATGTTTTGGACTTCACCGGCGTCGTTCTCACCAAGCTGGACGGCGATACCCGCGGGGGTGCTGCGCTGGCCATTTACTCCGTCGTGGGCAAGCCCATAAAATTTGTGGGTGTCGGCGAAAAGATGGACGCCTTGGACACCTTCCACCCCAACCGCATGGCGGATCGCATTCTCGGCATGGGGGATGTCGTCTCCTTGGTGGAAAAGGCGCAGCAAGTCATCAGTGAAAAAGAAGCCGCCCAACTCGAAGCAAAAATTCGAAAAAACAAGTTCGACCTGGAGGATTTCATGAATCAAATCCAGCAGTTGAAAAAGATGGGCAACATCAAGGACCTAATGGGCATGATTCCCGGTATGTCCAAGGCATTGAAGGGCATTGAATTGGATGATAATTCATTCAAGCAAGTCGAGTGCATCATCCAGTCCATGACCCCGGCTGAGCGTGCAAAGCCCGAGATCATTGATGCGCGCCGCAAAACCCGCATTGCCAATGGTTCTGGAACCGATATTGCGCAGGTCAACCGGCTGCTCAAGCAGTTCCAAGACATGAAAAAAATGATGCACATCATGACCAAAGGAAAAGGCGGAAAACGCAGCCGCATGGCCGGCCTATCCGCGCTCGGTCGATAACTCCAGCAGCCAACTATGCAAATCATTGACGGCAAGGCCACTTCCCTGGCCATCCAAGACGAAATCAAGGAAGAAGTCCAAAGACGCGTAGCCGATGGCGCCAAAAAGCCCCATCTCGCAGCCATCATCGTTGGAGACAATGCGGCGAGTCGCGCCTACGTCGGTCACAAAATCAAAGCGTGCGAACGCGTTGGGTTCGACAGCACCTTGGTCGAACTTTCCGAGAACATCCTCGAGGAGCAGCTCTTGGACGAAGTTCACGCACTGAACGAAGACCCTGCTATCGATGGTTTCATCGTTCAACTTCCCCTTCCCGATCAAATTGACGCGCAGCGGGTACTTGAAGCCGTGCTCCCTTCGAAGGATGTCGACGGTTTTCACCCTATCAATGCGGGAAATCTAAGCCTCGGTCTTCCC
This sequence comes from uncultured Flavobacteriales bacterium, assembly GCA_937884175.1. Taxonomy (GTDB): domain Bacteria; phylum Bacteroidota; class Bacteroidia; order Flavobacteriales_D; family Sanyastnellaceae; genus UA16. The sequence continues at coordinate 372 of CALGDB010000005.1, read as the reverse complement.
GGATTCCAACCAGCAACCCCGGCAGGCATCATCGAATTGCTGAAACGATACAGCATTGAAACCAGTGGCAAGCACGCCGTCATTTTGGGACGCAGCGCCATTGTTGGAACACCTATGACCCTGTTGCTAAGCCGAAATGCTAACCCCGGGAATTGCACCGTAACGATGTGCCATTCCCGCACACAGAATCTCGCTGAAATCACCCGGAGCGCAGACATTCTCGTGGCGGCGATCGGCCGGCCTCATTTCGTCACTCCCGACATGGTCAAACCCGGCGCGGTGGTCATTGACGTTGGCATCAACCGCATCCCGGATGCGACCAAGAAATCTGGCACACGTCTCACCGGTGACGTCGATGCTGAGGGGTTATCC
>CALGDB010000004.1 GCA_937884175.1 uncultured Flavobacteriales bacterium | reverse complement strand
CACTGCGATTTTGAAGCCTTGCTCGCGCTCATAGAGCAGATTCTCCACCGGCACATGCACGTCGTTGAAGAAGATTTGGCGCGTTGAAGACCCCTTGATGCCCATCTTCTTTTCTTCCGGATTTTTGGTGATACCCTCGGCGTGGCCATCGACGATGAACGCCGTGAGTTTTTCGTCCTCATCGATTTTGGCGAAAACAATCATCACGTCCGCGAACCCCCCGTTCGTGATCCACATCTTTTGGCCGTTGATGATGTAGTGCTTGCCGTCTTTGGATAGGTGGGCCTTGGTTTTGCCGCTGTTGGCATCGGAACCGGCGCTGGGCTCGGTCAAGCAGTAGCAGCCTTTCAGTTCGCCCGAGGCCAACCCCGGCATCCATTTTTTCTTCTGTTCTTCATTGCCGTAGTATAGAATGGGCAAAGTGCCGATGCCAGTATGGGCGCTGAAGCTCACGCTGAAGGCATGCGCGCCTCCAATCGCTTCGGTGATGAGCATGGTGGTCTTAAAGTCTAGGCCCATGCCGCCGTATTCCTCCGGAACCGAGCTGCCGAGGAGTCCAAGTTCACCGGATTCGCGCATCAGGCTCGGAACGAGGCCTTCCTCTTGGTTGTCGATTTCTTCGAGTTTCGGTAGAATGCGTTGTTCGACAAAGTCCAACGTCATCTTCTTCATCATCAATTGCTCTTCCGTCCATTCTTCAGGGATGAAGATGTCGGCGGCTGCGGTAGGGCGGATCAAAAATTCACCGCCTCTTATCGCTGTTGAGTTTTCGGACATCTAATCAAGTTTATGCGTTCAAGTATTCAAAAACGCCGGCGGCTCCTTGGCCGGTGCCGACGCACATGGTCACCATGCCGTGGTTGGCTTGGCGGGATTTCAATTCGTGCATCATTTGCACGGTTAGCTTGGCACCGGTGCATCCTAGTGGATGGCCCAATGCAATGGCGCCCCCGTTCGGATTGACCATTGCTGGGTCCAGCCCGAGCTCTTTCACCACCGCAACGGACTGCGAGGCAAAGGCTTCGTTCAATTCCACGGCACCGAGGTCCTGTGCAGAGATGCCGGCTTTTTCCAATGCTTTCGGTACGGCGTGGATGGGGCCGACCCCCATGATGCGCGGCTCCAAGCCACTAACGTGGTAGCTGGCCAAGCGCGCCATGGGCTCGACGTTGAGTTCTTTGAGCATACTCTCGGACACCACGAGTACGAAGGCCGCGCCGTCCGATGTTTGGGAACTGTTCCCCGCAGTAACCGAACCATCTTGGGCGAAAACGGGCTTCAACCGAGCGAGCCTTTCTAGGGTAGAGTCGCGACGCACGCCTTCATCGGTGTCTACGACGTGGGCCCGCTCTTTGCGGTTTTCGTTTTCATCGAGGTAGACTTCGTTGACGGTGATGGGAGCGATGCCCGGTGCGAATCGCCCGGCGTCGATGGCCGCTGCTGCACGCTGATGGCTTTCGAGCGCGAAGGCGTCTTGATCGTCTCGGGAGACGTTGAAGTTTTTTGCGACCGCTTCTGCCGTGAGCCCCATGCCCCAGTACCAATCTGGATTTGCTTTCGCAACGCGGGCATTGGGAACGATGCGCCACCCACCAAAAGGGATAGGGGACATGGACTCAATGCCGCCGGCGAGGATGCAATCGGCCAGTCCGGTGTGGATTTTGGCGGATGCGATGGCGATGGTTTCCAAACCGGAAGCACAGTAGCGGTTCACGGTCATGCCAGGCACCTTTTCGGTGTCGAGCCCCATCAAACTGACCATGCGACCGATGTTCAGGCCTTGTTCGGCCTCCGGGGTGGCATTGCCGACAATGACATCATCGATGCGTTCCTTGTCCAATTGCGGATAGTCGGAGAGCAGCTTTCTAATCACTTGCTCACCTAAATCATCAGGACGGACAAAGCGAAAGGCGCCTTTGCCGGATTTGCCAACGGGTGAACGGTAGCCTCCTATGATGTATGCATTCATGGCGATTAGTTTCTCAAGATTTTACCCTTCTGGATCAAGCTCTGCATGCGTTCAAGAGTTTTGCGTTGCATGCACAGGGAGACAAACGCTTCGCGTTCGAGGTCGAGCAGATACTGCTCTGAGACGGCCGTTCGCGTGCTGAGGTCGCCACCGCACATCACGTAACCGAGCTTTTCGCTGATCAATTGGTCGTGCTCGGAGATGTAGTTACCGCTCTTCATGCTGTTCGCGCCGACGTACACAATGCCAAGGCCTTCTTGGCCGGCGACGGTGATGTCTTTGCGCTGAATGGGCTGGGTGTAGCCGGCCTCGGACAACTCAATGGCGGCCCGCTTGGCCCGGGCGAGTTGGTCGCGGCGGTTGACGACGACTTCGTCGATGCCTTCCCGCAGGTAGCCCAGTTCAAAGGCCTCGTGCGCCGAAGTGGCGACTTTGGCTTGTCCGATGGTCAGGAAGCGGTCGCGCAAGCGGTTGATGCGCATGTCCCCGTCGTGCATCTCGTCGTTCAAGCGCAGTGCAAACTCTTTGGTGCCGCCCCCCCCCGGGATGAGCCCGACGCCAAATTCCACAAGCCCCATGTAAGTTTCCGCGTGGGCGATGACCTTGTCGGCGTGGAGGCATATTTCACAACCGCCCCCCAAGGCGAGCTGGTGAGGGGCCACAATGACCGGAATACCGGAGTAGCGCAGACGCATGACGGTGTTTTGGAACATCCGAATGGCGTAATTCAATTCATCATACTCTTGTTCCACGGCCATCATGAAGATCATACCCACATTGGCTCCGGCGCTGAACTGCGCCCCTTCGTTTGATATGACTACGCCCCTCCATGCATCGTCGGACTCGGCGAGGTCAATGGCTTTGTTGATGCCTTCGAGAACTTCTGCACCGATGGAGTTCATCTTGGTGTGGAAGGCAACATTGAGGATACCGTCGCCCAAATCCTGAATCGTCGTTCCCAAATTAGACCAGACCGTGGCCGAATCGGGTAGCCACGCCAATGACAACCGGCCTTCTTGCCCTCCGACGGCTTCGTACGCACCAGTGCTGGGGTCCCAGCATTGACGCACGCCGTTGATGTTGCGGTAGAAGGTGCCTTCGCCTTGGTTCTTGAAGGTTTCAATCCACGCTGGAACTGCAAGTCCTCGGTCGGCGATGGTCTTTAGGCCGTCTTCGAATCCGATGGCATCCCAACTTTCAAACGCTCCCAATTCCCAGCCGAAGCCAGCGCGCAAGGCGTCATCGATGCGGTACGGTTCGTTCGCAATTTCCGGAACACGGTTCGCTACGTACGCGAACACATCAGCGAAAATCCGGCGGTAGAAAGTGCCAGCCTCGTCCTGTCCATTAAATAGCAATTTGGTGCGTTGCTCGAGGTTGTCCACGGCCTTGGCCATATCCAACGTGGCAAACTTGGCTTTGACCTTGGGTCGGTATTCTAGGGTTTTCAAGTCGAGCGCGAGGATTTCACTCTTGCCTTGGTCGTTTTTGACCTTTTTGTAAAACCCTGCACCGCTTTTCGACCCCAAGAGGTTGTTATCGACCAAGTGCTTGACGAAATCCGGCGTCTGAAACACCTCGGCTCGCTCGTCGTCCGGGCAATTGGCCACCACGCCGTTGGCCACGTGCACCAAGGTATCCAAGCCGACTACGTCACACGTTCGGAATGTGGCGCTCTTGGGTCGGCCCATCGCCGGTCCAGTGAGCTTGTCAACAGCTTCCACGGAGAGGCCCATTTCGCTGATGGTGTGGAATAAGGCCTGAATGGCAAAAACGCCCACGCGGTTGGCGATGAAAGCCGGAGTGTCCTTACAAACCACGACTTGCTTGCCCAAAATTCGTTCACCGTAGGCCTCCAAGAAGGATAGCACTTCGGGTTTGGTCTCGGGCCCCGGGATGATTTCCAACAGTGGCAGGTAACGCGGTGGGTTAAAGAAGTGCGTGCCGCAGAAGTGGGCTTGGAAATCTTCGGACCGTCCTTCGCTGAGTTGGGCCAAGGGAATACCCGATGTGTTGCTCGTGATGAAGGTCCCTGGTGTGCGGAATTGCTCGACGCGTTCGAAAAGCTGCTGCTTGATGTCCAATCGCTCGACGACGACTTCGATGATCCAATCGCAGTTGGCGATTTGGGCCAAGTCATCATCAAAATTACCCGTCGTGATGCGTTGTGCAAATCGCTTCGAATACAAGGGCGACGGGTTGGATTTGATGGCGGCCTTGAGGTGGCCGTCGGCGATGGCATTCCGTGGCCCTTCGGCTGATGGCAGGTCGAGCAGGAGCACCTCTGACCCGGTCTGGGCGAGGTGGCACGCGATGCGCGACCCCATCACGCCGGAGCCCAACACGGCTGTGCGCTTGATTTTGTGAAAAGGAATAGCGGGTTTACTCATGGTGTTCAGGAATGATCGGAAGAGGATGACACTTCCGCGGGGACGAGCGCCTGTGGATT
>CALGDB010000003.1 GCA_937884175.1 uncultured Flavobacteriales bacterium | reverse complement strand
GGCTAGGGCTGGAGCTGAGGCCGGGGCAGGGGCAGGGGTAGGTTCCACTTTTGAAGCAGGAGCGGCTTTCTTGGCCGGCGCTTTAGCCGACGTGTCAATCAAGCAACACACCGCGCCCACTTCGATGGTGTCCCCCTCCTCTGCCTTGAGCGTGATGATTCCGGCCGCTTCGGCGGGAAGTTCAAGGGTGGCCTTGTCTGAATCCACCTCCGCAATGGCTTGGTCTTTCTCGACGTAATCGCCATCGGATACAAGCCAGGTGGCGATTTCCACTTCGCTGATGGACTCTCCCGGACTGGGGACTTTCATTTCAAGTTGGGACATGATTCATCGGGTATTGGATGGACGTTAGCGTGCAATTAACAACTGAAGTCAACCGGATTGGAGGCGACGCTGAATCTTTTCTTAACCGTTGGCATGCGAAAAAACCTCGTCGACAATGGCCGACTGGCGCTTGGCATGGAGCGCTGAACTGCCCGAAGCCGGACCCGCACTCAGGCTGCGCGAAATCACGCTCAACGGAACCGAGGTGTAATACTGCAGTATGAACGACCAAGCGCCCATATTTTGGGGTTCCTCTTGAACCCAAATACAGTTGGGGTCCGTGCCGTATCGCTGAACAACCGCATCCAATTCCGCTTGGGGAAGCGGATGCAGTTGTTCCACACGCACAAATGCGATGTTTGGAGCAGCCTGATACTCCAGGCGCTCAATCAGGTCGTAGTAGATTTTGCCCGAGCACAGCACCACGGTGTCCACCGGTTTTCGCCCAGCAGAAGTGGCCATGCGCGGATCGTCGATAACCTTCTGGAACCCTCCTTTGGCCATGGCGGAAAAACCGGACACAGCCTTAGGGTAACGCAGCAATTTTTTGGGCGTGAACACCACCAACGGCTTACGGAATCCGAACTTGACTTGTCGGCGCAAGAGGTGGAAATAGTTCGCGGGATCCGTGATGTTGCAGACGAAGAAGTTGTCTCCGCTGCCTAGCTGCAAGAACCGCTCCATGCGGCCCGAACTGTGCTCCGAACCCATACCTTCGTAACCGTGCGGTAACAAGAGGGTGAGGCCGTTCATAGTCCGCCACTTGTCTTCAGCTGCACTCAAAAACTGGTCAAACAGGATCTGCGCTCCGTTGTTGAAATCGCCGAATTGCGCCTCCCAAATGGTCAGGCCATTAGGCGTGGCAAACGCGTATCCGTAGTCAAATCCAGAGACCGCATACTCACTCAAAAGCGAGTTGAAGATGGTCAGCTTGGCTTGTTTCTTGTCCAGCAAGTTCAGCGGAATCACTTCCTCTTCGCTGTCCTCGGTTTTCACCACCGCGTGGCGGTGAGAGAACGTCCCGCGCTCGACATCTTGACCGCTGATCCGCACAGGGTGGCCTTCCACCAAAAGCGTGGCGTAAGCCAATAATTCACCCAGTGCCCAATCCAATCGGTCCTCCTTGATCATCTTCAACCGATCCCGCATGAGGCGCTGGACCTTGCGGTAAAACTTCTTGCCTTCGGGCAAAGTCGACATGGCCACAGCCAAAGACTTGAGCTTCTTCTCGGCTACGGCGGTTTTGGGCGTACTCGCCAAGGCCGCCTCGTCAGCCGCGCAGTATGACGCCCATAGGTCACCCAAGAAATCCTCAACGCTCGCCATCTCGCGTTTCTGCGCTTTTTCGAACGCCTCTTCCATGCGGGACTGCAAATCCGTGCGCACCCGCTCCACTTCTTCTTGCTTCATGCTGCCGTCGGCCACAAGCCGGTCGGTGTACAGTTTGAACGGATTGTCGTGTTTGGCAATCGCCTTGTACAACTTCGGCTGCGTGAACATGGGTTCGTCGCCTTCGTTGTGGCCGTATTTGCGGTAACCCAACAAGTCGATGTAGACGTCCTGGTTCCACCGCTGGCGGTAGGCCAATGCGATGCGCATAACCTGAACCACGGCTTCCGCCTCGTCCGCATTGACGTGGAATACGAGCGCCTGGGTCACCTTGCCGACATCGGTGCAGTAAATCGAGCTCCGTCCGTCCAAGTAGTTCGTTGTGAAGCCTACCTGGTTGTTGACAACAATGTGGACGGTTCCGCCCGTGCGGTAGCCATCGAGTTGGGCCATCTGCGCCACCTCGTACACGACGCCTTGGCCAGAAATGGCCGCATCCCCGTGAATGAGGATCGGCAGGACCGCCGATTCTTCGCCGCCCAAGGCATCGATTCGTGCGCGTGACAACCCTTCCACCACCGGCCCGACCGCCTCGAGGTGAGACGGGTTGGGTGCGAGGGAGATGGTCACTTCCTCACCGGTATCGGCCTTCAAGGTGCGCGAGTAGCCGAGGTGGTACTTGACGTCACCATCGAATTCGCCTTCTTCGTCGTACGCCTTCCCTTCGAATTCGCAGAAAATCTCCTCGTATGGCTTACCGAGAATGTGCGCTAACGTCGACAAACGGCCGCGGTGGGCCATGCCGATAAACACTTCCTTCACCCCGTGCTTGGTGCCCTCTTCCACCACGGCATCCAATGCCGCAATCAATGTCTCGCCGCCCTCGAGAGAAAAGCGCTTCTGGCCGACGAACTTTTTCTGGAGAAACTCTTCAAACAAGGTCGCTTGTGCGAGTTTTTTCAAAATCTGAACCCGATCTTCTACGCCGATGCGCGGGCGGTTGGCGAGCTCGATGTGCTCACGCACCCACGCTTGGCGCTCCACGTCCTGAATGGACATGTACTCGATGCCGATGGCGTGGCAATAGGTCCGCTCCAAGTGGTCGATAATCTCCTTAAGCGTCGAAGGTCCGATGCCCACCTCCGTTCCCGCCTGAAAGACCGTATCAAGGTCCGCCGTTGATAGGCCGAAGTTTTCCAAACTTAAATCCGGGCTGTATTCGCGACGCGCACGCACCGGATTGGTCTTGGTGAAGAAGTGGCCCCGGACGCGGTACGCGTGAATCAAGTTGATGACTTGAAATTCCTTGAGGGTCTGAGGGGACGCTGCATCCTCGCCATAAGAGGTGGTAGCCAGATCAAACCCCTTAAAAAAAAGTCTCCAACTCGCGTCAACGGAATTCGGATTTGAACGGTACTGCTGGTACAGAGATTCAATCGCTTGCGGCTCAGCTTGGCTGATGAAATCTAAAGGGTCCATGCGGACTATACGTAGGTTCGTGTAACAAAGATACACCGAGCCCATCAGACGGAGAAGGAATAACGAAGGAAGCTACCACCTACCCTGTTGCCGAGTCTACCGCGCCGAAGGTCCAACGCAGCCATACCTTTTTCGCCGAGCGCTCAAGGGACAACTCGGCCAACTTGGCCGCGGCTTGAGGCCGCTCGTTCAAATCCATTACCTCGCGGATGACCGCCTCCCCCAAATCCAAGCGATAGAAACACGCGAACAAACCGGTCGGATTCCTGACCATACCCCAGTTGATTTCGTCTTCCAACAATTGTAATAACGATATGCGCACTTCGCTCACCCGCTCAGCATCCCATTGAAAATCCTTGACAAGCTGGTGCTGGACCGCTTGCTTGAACGCTTCGACGGATCGACCCTCAGGCAGGTTGCGGCCTTCCAGCCAGTGCATCAACGCGGTTTCGTTTTCCACCTTTACGACGTTCGATGGGTCACCATACTACCGAGGAACTGGAACCACTTCAGGTGGCTACCTTCCAACCCCAATGCTTCGGCACTCGCCATCGCTTTGGCCACATGGGCGTGCATCAGCTCGCGCGCTACATCGGCTGCGCCGGCAGCGATCATCACTGCGCGAACGGCCTCAATTTTCGCCGAGGCGTCGCGCCGTTGTCCATCCCATTTAGCAAGGACCTCCTGGGCAGCTACCCCACCGTTTTCCTGGGTGTAAAGGCGCAAGAAGGTTTTTTTGTCGGCGAGGATATCGCCACCGATTTGCTTCCCCACTTGCTCATCGCCGAACGCATCCAACAGGTCATCCTGCATCTGGAAGGCGAGGCCCAATTCTTGGCCAAGTGCATACCACAGTTTCACGCGCTCCTCTGACGCGCCGGCGGCAATCGCTCCCAGCGCCAAAGACGCAGCGACCAACACCGAGGTTTTGAGGCGAATCATTTCCATGTACTCCGCAACCGCGACATCGTTTCGCGTTTCAAACGTCATATCGCTCTGCTGGCCCAAGCACACTTCGAGCGCCGTTTGGTTGAACAACCGCAGCGCCTTGGGCAACTCTTTCGCTGGTAATTGCGCCAACGCGATGTGTGCCAACGTGTACATCGCGTCCCCAGAGAGGATGGCGGCGTTCTCGTCCCACTTGATGTGCACGGTTTCCTTTCCACGGCGCAACGGCGCCGCATCCATGATGTCATCGTGCATCAAGGTGAAGTTGTGGAACAATTCCACGCCCATCGCAGCCGGAAAGGCCACTTCACACGATGCACCTTCGGCTTCCGCTGACGACAGCGCCAGCACTGCGCGCAGGCGTTTCCCCCCCAACCTCATGAGGTAATGAACGGGCGCATACAAGCCGTCGCCCGCTGATTCGGGTAACTGCTTCAGAAAAGCTTCGATGGCCGCATCGGCCTGGTCCTTGAGTCGATTGAGGTTTGGATGCGTCATTTTCTGGAACTACCTCGGCCGCGCTTCAATTGATCCAACAAATAATTACCGTATCCGGATTTTTGCAAGGGGCGCGCAACCTTCTCTAGGGCAGCGTCGTTGATGTACCCCATGCGCCAGGCGATTTCTTCGATGCAGCCGATCTTCAATCCCTGTCGCTCTTCGATGACCCGGACGTATTGCGAAGCTTGCATGAGCGAATGGTGCGTGCCGGTATCAAGCCATGCCATGCCACGGTCCATTTTCGATACGTACAGCTTACCCGCTTCGAGGTAAGCCTTGTTCACGTCTGTGATTTCATATTCCCCGCGGGCACTCGGCTCGAGATTTGCTGCAATCTCGACAACGTCGTTGTCGTAAAAATAAAGACCCGGTATGGCGTAATTGGAAGGCGTGTTGACTGGTTTCTCAACAATACTCACCGCCTTTTCGTTCTCGTCGAACGTGACCACGCCGTACCGCCCGGGATCATTGACGTAGTAGGCATACACAATGGCGCCTTCCGGATCGGTGTTGGCGCGCAATTGCCGGCCAAAACTCGGACCGTAGAAGATGTTGTCCCCCAGCACCAACGCCACCTTATCATCGCCAATGAAATCTGCACCAATGACGAATGCTTGGGCCAGCCCGTTGGGCTCCGACTGCTCGACGTATTGAATCTGGCACCCGATATCCGAACCGTCACCCAGCAAGCGCTTAAAATCCGGCAAGTCCGTCGGCGTGCTGATGATCAACACCTCGCGAATGCCACTGAGCATTAAGGTAGAGAGCGGGTAGTAGATCAACGGCTTGTCATAAACCGGCATGAGCTGCTTCGAAACAGCTTTGGTCAGCGGCCACAACCGGGTGCCCGAACCTCCTGCTAAAATGATGCCTTTCATGGTGTCTTTGACTTACGTGTTCTGTTCGCGCTGGCGCTTCAATGCTTCATGCTGCTCGTCTCCTTTGCCCGGGGAAAATCCTTGTTGGATTTCCAACTCCTCCAGTTCGACGTCTTCTTCCTCATCCAACAGGGAGAAAAACGGCTCTGAGAACGATCGAGTCGTCAGAGCTTTTTCGAACTCCAGCAGCAGGGAGGGAAGCAGCAGCAAATTCGTGCTCATCGCTACGGCCAAGGTAATGGAAACCAAAACGCCCAAAAAACGTGTCCCTTCAAAATTAGAGATGGCGAACATCATGAATCCAAAGAACAAGACGATGGACGTGTACATCATGCTGACGCCCGTCTCTTTGAGTGCCAGGAGGACCGCCTCCCGGATGTTCCAGCTTTTCATGTTGAGTTCTTGACGGTATTTGGCCAAGAAGTGAATGGTGTCATCCACCGAAATGCCAAACGCAATGCTGAATACCAGCACCGTGGAAGGTTTGATTGCAATGCCAAACCAACCCATCATCCCGGCCGTGAACAGCAGCGGGAATAAATTGGGCACCAAGGCGATAGCCACCATCCGGGAAGACTTAAACAGGCTCGCCATCATGAATGCAATGACGCAGATGGCCAAAGCAATGGAAATGCCTAGGTTGGTGACCATGTAGGTGGTTCCCTCCAAGAAGGTCACGCTTGTGCCCGTCATTATAAGG
>CALGDB010000002.1 GCA_937884175.1 uncultured Flavobacteriales bacterium | reverse complement strand
TTGAAAGAATTCTGGCAGGTGGGACAACCCCATCCTCCGGCTAACCACGATCCTTTGCACTTTCCCAGCAACGACGACGTTAAAGAGCGACCTGCATTTCAGCAGACCGCTGTTGCGACGTTTGAGGCGCTCGAAGCTCTCGGACAAACCGTGCTGCGTGCTATTGCCATTCACCTCGGAGTCGATGAATTCTACTTCGACGACTGGGTTCGAGGAGGAAACTCCATCCTGCGTGCCATTCATTACCCGCCCATCACTACTGAACCAGATTCGGCAGTTCGTGCCGGTCAGCATGAGGACATCAACTTGATTACGTTGCTCGTGGGTGCATCGGCATCCGGCTTGGAAGTTCTTCGCAACGATAACACGTGGATTCCCATCACGGCTCTGCCTGAACACATCGTTGTCAATGTGGGCGACATGCTTCAGCGTCTCACCAACCACCGGTTGAAGTCAACCACCCACCGGGTTGTGAATCCGCCTCGCGCCGAATGGGGTAAACCCAGGTTCTCCATGCCGTTTTTCTGCCATCCGCAGCCGGACATGCGGCTGGATGCCATGGCACACTTGGTTGAAGCGGGGGCTGAACCGCTCGACCCTCCCATCAGTGCGGGTGAGTACCTCGAACAAAGGTTGCGCGAGATTGGATTGGCCAAGTAGCGCGTTTAACGCGCGTTGTGAAACCAGTTAAAGTTTCTTTAGAAAATCGCCGTGCGATTTAATTTCGTTATCGTTTTGTTTACGTACTGCTTCCAAAAACAATCTCACAATGAAAACCCCATTGCTTTCTGCCATCCTTGGCCTTGGTGCTGGATGCATCGGTGCATTCTTGACCTTGCAATCCTACACTCCTCCCGCAACACCAATTCAAGCGCCAACAGGCCCCTACTATACCCTGACCGCGGCCCGTGTTTCCGAGGCTGGGGTCATGGCGGCACCTTCTTTTGCTGAAGCAGCAGCGCGCACGGTTGATGCGGTCGTCCACGTCAAAACACTGCAGCGCCAAGGGGCGGCATCGAATCTATGGTTCGAGTTATTTGGATACGAAACGCCAGAGCGCATGGCTCAAGGTTCAGGCTCGGGCGTCATTATCGACGATCGGGGCTACATCGTCACCAACAACCACGTCGTTGACCAAGCGGAAGAAATCGTGGTCTCCTTGAATGACAAACGTTCCTATCCAGCGGTCCTGGTTGGTACGGATCCGTCGACTGACCTAGCTGTACTTAAAATCGAATCTGCAGGAGCTGTGCCAACCGTGCCTTTTGGCGCTTCCCGTGACATTCAAATCGGCGAATGGGTCCTTGCTGTGGGCAATCCATTTGACTTAACCTCAACAGTCACAGCGGGGATTGTCTCTGCCAAATCACGTGACATCAACATCCTCCGCGGCGACCCGCGCACCATGGAATATCCCATTGAGTCGTTCATCCAAACTGATGCCGCTGTCAATCCGGGAAACAGCGGCGGCGCATTGGTGAATGCCCGAGGGGAATTGATCGGCATCAACACCGCCATTGCTTCCCGAACCGGCAGCTACAGCGGATATTCATTCGCCGTACCATCCACCATTGTCGAGAAGGTCGTTGGAGATCTATTGAATTTTGGTGAGGTACGCAGGGCCTACCTCGGCATTCAAATCACCCCGGTAACCGAAGCAATCGCTGAAAAACTCAATTTGGAATCTGTTACCGGATGCGCCATCACGGGCATCGTGCCGGCGAGCGGAGCGGCCGAATCCAACCTCCGTCAAGGCGATGTCGTGCTGGCCATCGACGGAACGCCTGTCGGCAATTTCCCTGAACTACAGGAGTGCATTGCACGCTACCACCCTGGGGATGTCGTTCAGGTACTTTTTGCGCGTGATGGGTCGACTTCAGAGGCCGATGTGCAGCTGAAATCCAGAGTAGGTCAAATCGCATTTTCGGACGATGCTTCATCGGATGAACGTGCACGTGGCTTGTGGCTCGAAGCGGCCAAAGCCGGCTTATCCCCTATCGCACCATCAGTCGCATCTAAACTCGGTATGGAAGGCGGGGCACAAGTCATGTCCTTGGCAGCTGGAAAATTCTCTGACGCAGGAATCCGTAAGGGATTCATCATCACCAAGATCAATTCGGGCTCAATTCAGGGGCCGGCTGACGTGGAAGCAGCCTTTGAGCGTTTAGAAGGCGGCCTACTTGTTGAAGGTGTATACCCAAACGGTCAAAAAGCCTATTATGGAATGGCTGTGAATCCCTGAGCCACAGGGGGTGAAATGAGGTGAACAAACGCAGGAACCTATTGGGAATGAATGTGTTCCTTTATTGTTGTGCAGTTATCCCTTACTTCCATCCCGCTTTTTCCGCTGGGTTTGTTGCCCTTGCCTGGAGAACGCCTAGCGCTCCACATCTTCGAACCAAGGTACCAGCGACTCTTTCACGCACTCGAACACAACGAAGTTGAAGAAATTGGAATAGCTTACCACACCCCATCCAACCCCCACTCATTCGATGCACCAATCTACGGTGGGATTGTCCGATTGGTTTTTGCCACTGAACCCGAGCGGACCGGAGAACGGGACGCGGTAGTCCAATGCGTGAACCTGTTTACAACGACCGAGATTCAATCGAGCAATCCAAGCAATGAGCCGCCGTATCCAATGGGCCATGTTAAGCATGTTCAAGCGTGGAAAAATTGGGGCGTCCCAAACGGAGCACTCCCCCACATTGAAACATTGTCGGAATACTGGAAATCCCAAGGTAGTAAGGCCGAAGCAGAAGGACCTGTGAAGACGCTTACCGAGGCCATGGTACGGTACGACTTCAATCCCATCGAACGGCACGAAGTTCTGCGGTGCAAAAGCGAAGAAAAACGTCACGCGCGCTTCATTGAGACGGTCCAATTTAAGGCGCTCATTGTCCAGCAAATGCAATTGAAGCCGAAAGGCCAGTTTCTCAATTAAGGAGCTATTTTTGCTCCATGACTTGCCGAACACCCTTCTTTCCCTTCGTAGGGCTCTGCCTCCTAGGAGTACTAATGCAATCCTGTGCAGCCCCGTCTTCACCTGTTTCCCGCGCTCAAGACATTCCCGATTTGGGCAACGACATGATCGACCGAGTGACCATTTCGCAGGAAACTTTGCACACATTTGTGTCGGCTGACACGTTGGAGGTCATCGCACGGGACTTGACCGAATATTTTGCTGCAACAAATGAAGGCCGGTGGGATGATTTGATGCATCACTTCCCTTTACACAAAAAACAAGGCGATACCACGTTTGTGAGAAGCAGCAAGGAAGCGTTGGAGCATTGGACCGAGCGTGGGGTCAAAAACCGAACCGCCTCAGCGGAGATTGTCTACGCCAGCCCTTCTTTCACCGACGGTGATCAAGATGTGGTGTTGCTCAACATGCAGTTGAGCCACTTCGTCGAATTCCACCCCCAATATGACGGTCCACGGCCCGACGGATTGAAAGGCATGGTGGAATCCAACTACGGAAAAGGTAATGCCGTGTACAAAGAAGCGCCGCTGGCTCCAGGTGATTCCCTGCCCATGCGGTATTGGGAAGTTACCGGGCTGAATCGGATTTGGGCCGTAAGCCATGTAGACTCGGCACATTGGTGCTTTCTCCCTCCCAACTTCAATGAATCAGGAGCAGCGGGTATGATGGGTGCCAATGCGATGGTTGAAGCCCTTCGTCACCGTCGCGCAAATGACCCCACCTCAGAGCGATAAGTAAATCCGTTCATGAAGTCCGTTGTGTGGAACATTCAAGACGAATGGCAGCCCCTTGAGGCCGTTATGGTGGGAATCGGTGTCGGTATGGGCCCTGCCCCACAACTCGCTGACACATACGATCCCCAGTCCAGAAAACACGTTCAACAAGGCACGTATCCGCACGAATCGGATGTGACCCGTGAATTGGATACGCTGGCTGCTGCACTTATTACGCTCGGCGTTCAAGTCAAACGTCCAGAATCACTAGGATTCAACCAGGTTTTTGCGCGGGATATAGGCGTCGTCATTGATGGTACCTTCGTTATGACGAGCATGGTCGAAGACCGCGCGCAAGAGCAAGCTGGCATCGACCGAATTCTCGACGGCAATCCGGGCACAGTGCATCGCCCCCCAAGTGACGTGCGATTGGAAGGCGGAGACATCATCCCCATGCCAGGAGAAATCTGGGTAGGATGTGCGGACGACGATGACTTCAGTACCTACACAACGGCACGCACCAATCTCAAGGCAGCGCAATGGCTCGGCTCTTTGTTTCCGCACCGTAAAATCCGAACTTTTGAACTGCAGAAATCAGACCATGACCCCCAACGCAACGCCTTACACCTCGACTGCTGCGTTGCTCCATTAGGTATGGGCCACATGTTGGTGCACCCCGCGGGGTTCAAGCGTGAAGAACAACTCCGTGCCCTGCTCGACAGATACGATCGTTCGAACGTCTGTGAGGTAACTGCCGAAGAAATGGAGCACATGCAATGCAATGTGCTCAGCATCGCTCCAGATTCCGTCACCTCCGACAAACGATTTGCCCGAACGAACGCCATCCTCAAGAATTGGGGGTACAATGTCATCGAAGTCGACCTGCGTGAAACCTCCAAAATGGGCGGGCTGCTCCGATGCACGACCCTGCCGCTTCGAAGAACCCCGCTCACATGAATCAATCCACATCATCCGTCTTTATGGTTCGGCCGAACTCCTTTCGCAAAAACGAGGAGACGGCCACCAACAACCATTACCAACGGGACATTTCACAAGCGTCCCCGGAGGAGATCATCGAACGGGCACAAGAAGAATTCGACGGTTTGGCCGCCCAGCTGACAGCGGCTGGAATTGAGGTCGTCTTGTTCGACGAAGCCGAACCCCATAAGACACCAGATGCCTTGTTTCCCAATAATTGGATCTCAACGCACGCTGACGGAACCGTCGCCTTGTACCCCATGTTCGCTCCCAACCGAAGGACCGAGCGCCGAGAAGACGTTCCTTTGGTGCTCGAACATCAATTTGGTTTCGACGTGCGGCAAATCATCGATTTCACCGAATTCGAATCCCACAATAAATTCTTGGAGGGGACAGGGAGCATTGTACTCGACCGTATCAACCGAAAGGCGTACGCCGCTTTGAGTGACCGCACAGACGCGCGGGCACTGGAACACTTCTGTGACCAATTGAATTTCGAGCCTGTGACCTTTGAAGCGTTCCAGACTGTTGATAACCAACGCCTTCCCATCTACCACACCAACGTCATGATGAGTATTGGAAGCGGCTATGCCGTGGTATGCCTCAATTGCATTGACTCCGACGAAGAGCGGAAACGAGTGGTAGATGCCATCGCTCAGGACGGGCTCGAACTTATCGATATTTCCGAAGAGCAGGTGAACCAATTTGCCGGAAACATGCTAGAGGTGACGGGGAACGAAGGTCCCGTTCTTGTCATGAGCGCAAGTGCATATCAATCGCTTGCGCCTGGACAAATTGAAAAACTCCAGCAGCACACCACATTGCTTCATGCCCCCCTACCCACCATAGAAACATGCGGCGGAGGAAGTGCCCGGTGCATGATCGCAGAAATCCATTTACCCAAGCAAAACGCCTAAACCATGGATGCATTGGACCAGCGCCTCGCGCAATCGGCCGTAACCGCATGCGAAGCTTGTTTCGGAGCGGAGATCACGCCGGAACAAATTCAGCTTCAGCAGACCCGCAAAGAATTTGACGGCGACCGCACCGTAGTCGTATTCCCGCTAACCCACCATTCCAAATCCTCACCCGAAGCAACGGGCAAAGCGCTGGGCGAATGGCTGGTGGCCAACGATGAACTCGTTGCGGCGTACCAAGTCATCAAGGGGTTCTTGAACCTCACCATCGTTCCGGCTTACTGGACAGAACAGTTGTTGCAGATCCACACGCTTGACGCGTATGGCATTCAAGCCAAAGGCAGCAAATCCAAAGTGATGGTGGAGTATTCCTCCCCCAACACCAACAAGCCACTGCACTTGGGGCACTTGCGCAACAACTTCCTCGGGTACAGTGTGGCGCGCATCCTAGAAGCAGCGGGACACGAGGTCATCAAAGTCCAAATCATCAACGACCGTGGCATCCACATATGCAAATCCATGGTCGCCTGGCAAAAATTCGGCAACGGAGAAACCCCTGACTCTTCTGGGTTGAAGGGCGATAAGCTGGTGGGGAAATACTACGTGGCCTTCGACCGTACCTTCAAAGAAGAGGTAGCCGAACTCGTGGCCGGAGGCATGGCCGAGGATGAGGCCCAAACGCAAGCGCCGATTCTGCTAAAAGCACAAGCCATGCTACACCGCTGGGAACAAGGCGAGACCGAAGTGATCGAACTGTGGAGAACCATGAACAACTGGGTCTATGACGGCTTTGGTAAAACGTACACCGAGATGGGCGTCGATTTTGATAAATTCTATTATGAATCGGACACCTATTTGCTCGGAAAACACCAGGTGGCGACTGGTTTGGAGTCCGGTGTGTTTTTCAAAAAGGA
>CALGDB010000001.1 GCA_937884175.1 uncultured Flavobacteriales bacterium | reverse complement strand
AGCGGCGTGACGATGGAGGAATGTGCGGCCATCGCCCATGCCTTGGGCAATCGCGTAGGGGCTGAGCTCGGAATTCCCGGCTATTTCTACGAATCTGCCGCCAAGACAGCCGAGCGCAAAAACCTTGCACACTGCCGCAAAGGGCAATACGAAGGCCTGGCCAAATTGGAAACGGCGGAAGGAGCGCCAGATTTTGGACCGGCGGCGTGGAATGAACAGACACAGAAGAGTGGCGCTACCGCCATCGGGGCCCGTGATTTTTTGATTGCCTACAACATCAACTTGAATACGACGAGTCCCCGCCGCGCCAATGCCATCGCTTTCGACATCCGGGAATCGGGACGCGTAAAGCGCACGGGTGGACCGGGAAGTCCGATCGTTAAAGACGCTAACGGAGAACCTGAACGCATCCCGGGTTCGCTCAAAGCCGTGAAGGGCATCGGTTGGTACATTAAGGAGTACGGGATTGCCCAGTTGTCGTTGAATCTGACCGACATCCAAACCACGCCCGTACACATTGCTTTCGACGAAGCCTGCGCCAAGGCCCAAGAACGCGGCATTCGTGTGACTGGCTCGGAATTGGTGGGGTTGTTGCCACTGCGCGTGATGACGGATGCTGCGGATTACTTCCTGCACAAGCAACAGCGAAGCTTGGGTATCAGCACGACTGAAAAAGTGAAGATCGCCGTGAAGTCCCTTGGTCTGGACGACCTTGGACCGTTTGATCCTAACAAGCGGATCATTGAATTCATGATTACCACCGACCGAAATACGCCTTTGCTCGACTTGTCCTTGGGCGCGTTCGCCACCGAGACCGCGTCGGAAAGTCCTGCGCCAGGCGGTGGATCGGTTGCTGCCTATTCGGCCACGATGGGCGTGGCCCTGGCGACCATGGTGGCCAACCTTTCAGCGCATAAACGAGGATGGGACGATCGCTGGGAAGAATTCAGCCGCGTTGCGGAGCGAGGCATTGCCTTGCAAAACCAACTCGAGCTGCTCGTGGACGCAGATACGGCGGCGTTCAACGCCATTATGGAGGCGTACGGTATGCCCAAGGGAACGGCAGCGCAACAGCAAGCACGTTATGCGGCCATTCAAGACGCTACTAAAAATGCCATTGAAATTCCGATGCTGGTAGCGCGACTAGCTGCTGACGCGATGTCCATTGCTGAAGAGATGGCTGCCACTGGAAATCCCAATTCCATCACGGATGCAGGAGTGGGGGCCATGACCATTCGGACCGGTGTTAAAGGCGCTATCCTGAATGCCCGTGTCAACCTTCAAGACCTTGAGGACGAAGCGTACAGTAAGGCTGTAGTTGCCGAAGCGGATGCGGTTTGGGCTGACATTGATGCACGTGAAGCCCGCGTGCTCGAACGGGTGGCTGCCGTGTTGGGCGGAGCTGTATGAACAGAAAGTTGAACGCATAAAAAAGGCCCGCAGGGAGCAGGCCTTTTGGGTTTGGTGAGTGTAGCAATTACTTCTTGGTAATGTCGCGGCGCTCCTTGATGCGCGCAGCCTTACCTGTCAATTCACGGAGGTAGTAGATGCGCGCACGGCGTACCTTACCTCGCTTGTT